>NZ_JBWVBR010000027.1:0-33059 GCF_056629255.1 Pseudoalteromonas sp. NFXS53
CTCGATTCACTCATTGTCATGGTGATATCGGTGGTTTCTCCAACCTTAACACTGCTCGCTGATGAGCTGAATGTTGAAACTGTGGGTGCAGTCGTATCAACGCCAGTACCATTAAGGTTTATTGTATAAGTGCCTTCGTCACTATCTGTATTGTTAATTGTAGCAGTGCCTGATTTACTTCCAGTGCTCACTGGGGAAAAAGCAACTACAAATGTACAACTGCTCGTATTGTTTTTGTTTAAGGTTTGACTCGGTGATGAACATCCTCTTGAAGATAGCGTGAAGCCTTCACTAGATGTCACTGCAATAGAATTAATCGTTAAATCTGCCCCGCCCGTTTCTTCTATGGTGAAGGTTTTAGTTGAAGAAGCGCCAACTTCAATATTACCAAAGTTAATACTGCCATTATGATTTACATTACTTCCACTTTCCTTGACATCAATCTCAGGATTGCTTGCGCTTTCGCATCGAGGAGCTGTGTAATATGTCCCCCCCCCATATGAGGCTGGAGTACAAGTACTTCGATTTACATTAGTTGAACAATTTTGATTAGGGGTAAGTCTACATGAGCCTTGTGCAAACTGCTTATTGGTACCCTTTGCTAGGATCGTCTCAGTTTTTTGAACCGACTTATTGGTTAGCAAACCCTGTTGTTGTAAAAACTTTAACGTGCCTTGCTTTGCGTTTTCTCTGGCTAGCTGATTAAAGTCAACGTCTAGCTTCTGATCAGTTTTTCGGGGGATTTTTACTGTGACTAAGGAAGCTGCAATATTTTTTGTTTTTTCTCCAGCCTTAGATGCCTTTGAACTCTGAGAGAAATTCTTTTGAATCGCATTGTCAACATTTGCATAAGTAGGTGCGCCAACAATAACCGCAGGAATAACCGTTGCGAGTAGCGTTTTACTAACGGGTATATCAAAGAGCATGAGCTAATTCCTCAGAGAAATAAAATAAATGGCTAGCGATAGCTTGACTGCTTTCAACTAAATACGGTGAGCCATAAGGGATCACCGCAATGTCATAAATTTGAGTCACTTCACCATCAAAATGTAGGTGGGCTATCTGTTCACCGGTGGCCTTGTTTAAAATCCAGATCCCACAAATAGAATTCTCAGCGCCAATACTTTTATCAATTGGCAACTGATAGTCTGTTGCAGGTAACTGACGTTTTACCTCAGATTTTCTTATTGCACTGGTTCCGACTATGAGTAAATCGTCTAGCACTTTTATAGCACGTGTAAAACCAGGTAGCGTGGCTATGACTTCATTGTTTTTTGTTTGCAAATTAAAACGATTAATACTGCCATGACCAGAATCGCAGAAGTAAACATAGCCGTCGTCATATTTTGGCGAATGGGGTAAGGTGAGATGGTCGAGTAGAATTTCATTACTTTTGGTATCAATTAAAGTACCAGTTGCACCATCACGCCACGACTCTTTTGAATTACCTTTACCAAAGGTTGTGACAAAACGAGGGGTACCATCTTTCATGGCCATACCATTTAAGTGACAGCGATTTTCTGGGGCTATTTTACTGATAAATTCAGGTTTCCAGCGGGCTACAAAACCAAAGGTCGCATCAAGGGTAGAAAGGCAAGAAAATGAAGAGTTAACAGCCCAAAGACCTTGCTGCCCCCAAGCAATATCATGAATATTTATTACGCCTGTCGAAAGGCTAAATCTTTCGCAATACAAGGCATCACTTCGCTTAATCGCCTGCGCTTGAGCAATAACATCTTGCTGTAATGCTTTATCTATTTGCAATTTTTTAGGCAAGCGCTCTGTTGAGTCTAAATAACCGTTGTCAATGCTATTTTTTGCAGGCTCATTGAGAATGAAATCATGCACACCATTGTAGCTAGAAAGTGTGATCCTTTGAGCGTCTGCATAGAGCCCCATAGGTTTATTAACTGGTTTTACTTCGCAGTGTAATTGGTTATCTTTACCAGTAAGAAGAAAGACTGCATTACTCTGATAGCTACTCACTAAAAGAGAAATATTGAGTGCAGACAAAATGCCCGCAAAATTGTCTGATGCTTTACTAGAGTAATCTAGATAAAAATCATTTTCAGATAATTTATTCTCATTTACTGCCATTAAAAATACATCCTTATTTTGAGCGCTCTATTTAGTTTATGTGATTTTTAAAAAGTTGCTGTCGTAAATCTGATTTTTGTAAACCGCATTGCAGGCTTTTTGCTAAAAAGCCTGCAAAAAATGCTGCCGAGGCTGAAGTGCTAGATGCTGAAATGTATCCAGTTTCATGAATCGACATATGTCTAGAGGGAACAAATAAATCTACACAGGGGCCGTAGTTACTGAAGGTACTTAGTTTTTTTTCACTATTAATGGACCCTATTGTTAGTACTTCGGGTATAAGACTTAGCTTATTAGCTAAACACGCATCTTTAGATCCATTACCGGCAGCTGTTACAATAAAGACTGGATTCTCTTGAGCGTGCCAATCTTGTATAAAAGACACGAGTAAGTCGCTTCTAAACTCCATTAGCCAGCTACAATTTACAATGTCTGCAGACATCATTCTGGCCACTGAAAAGCCTAAAATCACTGAAGAAAGTTTACTGCTAGCCTGCTCGATTGCGATAATTTCACTTGCAGGCGCGATACCTTCTTCGCCAGTTGAAAAATTTTTAGCAAGGATCACTCCGGCCATCGTAGTACCATGCCCTATGCGTTTTTTTGGAACATTACCAATTTCAATCAAGTTATCAGCATCATAATGCAGTAATACTTTTGTATCACTAAAAGCCTCATGTCTAAAATCAAAACCATTATCAATGATAGCGACTCTTACGGGACGAAGCGGTTCTGGGCATTGACTAGGAATTGGCAGTTCGAGCATTGGTAAAGCATCACTTTTTGGCTTTGAGACTGGCTTGGTAGCTTGATCAAGTTGCTTCTTTATATAATGGTCTGGTTGGACTTGCTCGACGCCTTCAATCGCTCCTAGTTGATCGATCATTTCTTGTAAATTATTCGAAGATGTCTTGATTAAAACAATCTCTTTATTACTCATAGTTGCAATCGTATTAAATGAATCTACACCTATAACTTGGCTCAGCTGCGTTTTTGCTGAAGGCTTAATGAGGGCAAGCAAGTCATCAGTTAAAATAAAGTGAAGGCCTAAATTGCTTGCATAGTGGTTTGATTGTCCTTCAATAGCCGAAAGCTGAACTTGATTCTTTGAATTCTTGAAAGTTATCGCCCGCTTTTTTTCACTGTCGACTAACTGGCAAGCAGACAAAAAACTCACTACAAGACAGCAAATAAGTAAACGCATGTATTAACCAAACCCCAAAATAAAGGAAATAAAATATTCGTATTTAGTGATAGTACTCTAATTAGATTAGTGTAAAAGCGACTTAAATCAAACAATTGTAATAAGCTCCTATCACTATAATAGGAGCTTATTAAAATTAGTTTCGAGATGGGTACATACCAGACAACGCAATGCAAAAGTTAAGCGTCAAGTATGGTTGTGTATTATTATGCGGCATACTTGAACCTGTACTCGAAATAGCATGTTCACTCATTGAAGAATTTGCTGGTATTGATGGGGTTGAACTAAACGTATTTTGCCTACTTAAAGCTCCATCACCATCAGAATCACTTCTGTAAATACCAGCAAGTGTTTGCGAAGACCCCTCAACTGAGTCACCAGGTGCAGAAACGTATACTTGACCATGACTGTGACTAGGTAGTTGGTCAACTGTTAATGACACTTCACTCGAGCCATCTCTCTCTCCAATGTAGTGATAACTTAAGTTGGGGCCTCTCTCTTGACCTCCCCCTACATGAAGTGGTGCTCGGCCTGATAGGTTTGGAACCGCAAAAGTATTTCTTCCGTCTCCACCATGATAATTTGAAAGAATACTATAGAGCGCTTGATATTGGTAAATCTGTAATAGTGCTCCGGTACAACGTGCCCATTCTCTCGGTGCAAAATAAAACCCAAAGCCTTGAATTTGTCCTATAAAAGGATTCGCCATAGTCTTTTCCTTAATAAGGGTTGAATATTAATTAATTGATTAATTTCTAGATGGATAAATACCAGTCAAGCAAATTTGAAAGTTCACAGCTGAATAAGGCATCATATTCGGGTGAGATTGATTTTTCCCAGTTGACCCTACCTGACCACTGGCCATGGCAAACACATTACTAAATGGCTGTGTCTCATAAAAAGTACCGTTCTCATTGGACACATTCGCAAGTATAGAGTTTACAGGAGAAGTACTGTTAGCTTGACCACTTGAAGCCTGAAGACGATGAGTATGTACGGGCATATCGACTTCTCTCAACGGGACAGACTCTGAGCCTGTTTGCATTCCTATTTGTCGATTTGATAAACCGGACCCTTGACCGCTTCCCATAGGAATACGTCCCCTCATTTCTGGCAACGCAAAAGTATTAATACCATTCCCTCCATAAGTAGTACCCAAAAGTGAAAAGAGAGCTTGCTGGTTTGCAATTCCTAAAACTTGCCCGTTACATAACGCCCAATTTTGAATTGAGAAAGTCCCACCAAACATAATAATTTCACCAGTAAAGTTTTCAGACATAGTGATTCTCCTTAATTTCTAGCTGGATACTCGCCAATTAATGCTATGGCAAAATTAATAACCGTACTTGGCTGAATATTAGTATGAGCTTGATTACCACCTGATGATGTTGGTAACCCGTTTTCGTTAAGCATTTTCAATTCATTAGTCGATAGATTAGATCTATATAGTGGTGAAGCAGCTTCTGATAAGTTTCTAGATTTAATCTGAGCGAAAGTATTGTTATCTCCACGTGGCTTGTCTGCGTCCAAATTGTCACAACCTAACGAATGACTATGAGACGGCATTTGCTGAATGGTAAGAACAACACTTTCGAGCCCTCCAAACTGACCCATTTGGAAATTTGTTTGACCATAAGGGTCGAGAAGTTCGCCTTGTGAAACTGGCACTCTACTCCTGAGGTCAGGTACATTAAACTGTTCGTTACCGTCACCGCCAAATTGAACGCCTAACAATGAAAATAATGCATTGTTGCTATTAATTGGAAGAACCTGTCCATCACATAATGCATAGTTAACGGGTGCCCAGCCAAAGCCAAATTGGACTATTTGACCTAAAAATGGGTTTGCCATATGTATTTTCCTTATAAAAATTGCATCTTAAATTAAGAAGTTTGCAATGCTTTCTCTTCAGCTCTTAACTTTTTATCAAAGTTAAAGCAAAATTCGAGCTCTGTTTCACTATTAGGACTGCTAAATAGATCATAAATACCCAGCTCGTTGAAATTTACTCTGTAATAACCTTGAGTTAAAACAACATCTTGTTTGGGACAAACATCTAAGTAAATTACAAATGACTCCCAGCGCTTGCCCTCTGTTTTACCAATAACAACCTCATCAATTTGTGCTTTAAATGACTGCTTGTTTTTCAAAGACGTGATTTCAATCGTATTCCCTTCCATTGGCTTAAGTGACTCTAAACTTAACTTAATTAAGCTTTGTGCGAAGTTTATATCACCAATTTCTTGCTGTTCGTTTTCAGGCATGATTTGTCCTTAATTTAATTTTAAATTTTTAAGCGCTTTAATAATCATTCGAAAGCGTTTCGATAACATAATTTAAGCTTGCACAACAACTTAACAATTACAAATATATAATTGCAGAACAGTTAGAAGACTTGAATATTTAATACATTACACCGCATTACACGACATTCCATACAACCACCATTTTCAGAGTCTGCATTTAACAAGAATAGAAATGAGAGAGTGAAGAAGGAAATAATGGTAAAACACTGATTTCAATTAATTAAATAAAATAAAACTAGTAAAAATCCGTTGTGTTTTAGACTCCATTTATAAGCTTTAAAAGTAATTTAAGGGCCTTTTTTTAGCAAAATCCTATGTATTGCTATTACCTGAAAAGCAGACTAGCATATAAAAACTTCAATACTTAATCGGTCGTGAAGTGAATAATTAAGGAAAATATTTATGCTCAATAACCCCATGCAAGGTGGGTTAGTTATCCGCCCATCTAATGATAGAGACAAGCCTTTTCTAGTGAATTTGTACAATAGTACCCGTGACGACCTTAAACATGTGGACGCGAGTCATGATTTCATTGAAGAATTGATTGAGATGCAATTTAAAGCACAATTCGAAGGCTACGGGGAGCAATTTCCTAATGCATTTTATTTTGTCATTGAGAAGCAACAAGAAAAGATTGGCAGAATAGCGGTTGATTTTGGCCATAATGAAGTTCGAATCATAGATATTTCGTTTATCAAAGCAGCTCAAAATAAAGGCTACGGCAGCGTCGTCATTAATGCATTAAAATCAGCTGCAGAACAAAACAAAGTCCCTCTCACTCTAACCGTGCTTCATTCGAATGTTTCAGCAATAAAGCTATACCAGAAACTTGGCTTTAAGATTGTTGAAAATAAATTACCACACGCGTTAATGATGTGGTTACCAGAGTCAAAAACTGCCAGATTTACAGTAAATTCATCACACTTCGAATTATCAAATTGATGTAAAAATACTAAAAAGGAATATATTCATGACAGCATCAAGTAGACGACAATTCCTAAAAGCAGCTGCAGCTGCGAGCGCTTTAACAACACTTTCACATGCAAGCGCAAATACAATTATTTCGCCCACGACCCGCTTTGTAAGCCAAGAGAACGATTACCATACTCCTCCGAAAGACAAGCGCGTGACCCCTGTCATTATTTTTGCTCGTTTCACGCCTGAAACTACAAACCCAACCTTTGGACATGAGCGTAAAAGTGAAATCACCTGGCAATTTTCTACTGAAAATGACTTTAGCGAAGTTGTATCTGAAGGTTCTATGATCCATCTAGGAGAAAAATCATTTTCACTAGATGTTAGTTTAGAGCAGGTCCCTTCTGGAACGACAATTTATGCAAGATTTTTATATAAAGGGTGTTTTTTAGAGTCTCAAACTGAACTACCGAGTACCGATTACAGCTACTCTCTAAAGCCTAATAGAACCATCAAGACCTCACTGATAAACCTCAGAAAGAAGAAGACTGACGTCATCTTAGAAACTAATTTAAAAGCACAATCAATGGCTTAAATCTATTGAATGTTTTAAAAAGAAAGCCCTAATTTATAGGTGCTTTCTTTGAGTTTAACGATTTTCACCTCGATATCCTTACTTATGAGTTTATTAATCAAAGGTTTGCTATGCCTGCTATTTCTTATGCCTTCTTAGGAATAAAATTTAATCCTACAAAATTAAAACAAGATCTTTCAAAAATGTTGGATGAACAGTTTTGGGTCGAACATGTAAATTCAAACGCCCATAAAGGCGGTTGGCAAGTCAGGCCATTGAGGTGTAAATCTCAATTAATTAACACATCACCAATACTTCAAGCCTTTAGCATTGAGGGCACTGAGGCATATCAAAACTTACCAGCTTTGGATTCAGCAGTTGAGTTTAAAAGTGCATTATCTCAACTCAAATGCAAAATTAAGTCAGTTAGGCTTATGCGTTTAGACCCTGGCTGTCACATAAAACCTCATAGAGATAAAGGCTTGAGCTTAGAGCAAGGAGAGGCCCGTATTCATATTCCAATTCAAACTTCTGAAAATCTCAAGTTCCTTGTAGACGGACAAATTGTTCCAATGTCTGCTGGCGAGTATTGGTATATTAATGCTGATCAGATCCACGAAGTACAAAATTTAGGGTCCGAGAGTCGAATTAACCTTGTTATTGACTGCGAGGTATCTGACTGGTTAAGAGATAAAGTTTATAAACACAGCTTCGAAAATATTAACGAAAAATTAGATTTTAAAACCCAAACAGAACAGCTCATTCAAAAAGTACTGAAAGTTGAAAGAAACAGACTGTATCAATATGCTTCTGAGATTCAGTCTTGGGTTAAGCAAATAAGCAATTTAACTGGATTGGGAGAGCCTGTTGAATCTGGTTGTGATAAAGGGACTCTCACCAAATACGGCAAAGCTTGTTCGACCATTACGGCTATGCGATGTGCACAAGAGTTTATACGCACAATGCAATTTTGGCGCGGAACATATGAAGCTATTAGCTATCAACTTCAAAACCATAAGACAATAAATATACTATATGCAGGTACAGGCCCATTTGGCACGATTTTATTGCCTATCTTACATTTATTTCCAGACAGTCGGGTAAGGGTGCACTTACTGGATATTCATCAAGAATCTATTTCATATCTCAAAAAAGTAATTAAATACCTAAATCTAGGCAAATTCATTGAGACTATAGAATGCGTAGATGCTGCGAAATGGTCATCAACATTAAAATTTGATGTATTAATATCCGAGACAATGAAAGCAATGCTAGAACAAGAGCCACAGGTAGAAATATTTACTCACCTGGAGCCATTATTAAATCATGAAGGTAGTTTAATCCCTCAAGAAATCGTACTTAGTGCCTCATTAATCCAAAGTAAAAATTTTAGTGAAAATTATTATTTAGGTGAAATCGCCACCTTGAATAGAGAGTCAGTAAAAAGAATCCAGTCAGAAGGTGTGGATGCTTTATCTCGCAGAATAAGAATGCCCGAGACAAGTGAACGCTTTAAAGCGCTTGAGCTAAATACAGTCGTAAAGATATTCGGAAAACATAGCTTGGAAAAAAATGAATGCAGTCTAAATTTACCTAAACTTCATTATCTAAAAGCCAAGGCAAACTCGTTCATGACTTTTAAATATCATAAAATAGCCTATCCAAAATTCGATTTTGAATATGTAGCAGTGCAATGTGATTCTGAACTACCTCTTATTAGTAGAGAAGATTCTAAGGTAATGAATACGCCTGGCTTGGCAAGATATTGGCACAAACAGTTTAAGGCTTGTTCTGGAAAGACGGTCAAAGAACTTGAAACTGAATTTGATGAAGATAGACAATTATTCGAACAGCTAGGTATAAATATTTTCTCTGCGCTCGCTTTTATTCAGGGTAGTAAAGCGAGCTTAGAAGAATTTGAAAACTGGTTAGATGAACAACTTGCTGTGAATAATTAAAACCACCTAGCTATCAAACTCGGTTGTTTTATCTATTCTTTAGGCGCCAAATCAAAATGCAGATAAGCGGCATTTGACGCAATGCGCCCTCTTGGTGTGCGCTGAATAAAGCCTTGTTGAATTAAGAAAGGTTCAATTACATCTTCAATGGTTTCGCGCTCTTCACCAATTGCCGCAGCGATATTATCTAGGCCGACTGGGCCACCAGCAAATTTTTCAATGAGTGCAAGCAGATACTTTCTGTCCATATAGTCAAAGCCGCATTTATCGACATCCACCATATCAAGGGCTTGTTTGGCAATATCTTGGCTGACTTTACCATCGCCTTTTACTTGGGCAAAGTCTCTTACTCGGCGCAATAAGCGGTTAGCAATACGTGGTGTGCCGCGTGAACGACGTGCCACTTCATCGGCACCTTCTGGGCTAATAGCTAGGTCTAAATAGTATGCCGAACGCGAAATAATAGTTGCTAAATCTGCAGCTGAGTAAAACTCTAAGCGCTGAACAATACCAAAACGGTCACGCAGCGGTGAGGTTAACGACCCTGCTCGGGTGGTGGCACCGATCAGTGTAAATGGTGGCAGATCTAGTTTAATAGAACGTGCTGCAGGCCCCTCGCCTATCATGATATCAAGCTGATAGTCTTCCATTGCAGGGTAAAGAATTTCTTCTACTTGTGGGCTCAAACGGTGAATTTCGTCAATAAACAGTACATCGCCTTCTTCTAGATTGGTAAGCAATGCGGCTAAGTCACCGGCTTTTTCAAGTACAGGACCCGACGTAGTTTTAATATTCACTTCAAGCTCGTTTGCAACAATATTGGCAAGGGTTGTTTTACCAAGACCTGGCGGGCCGAAAATCAGAAGGTGATCGAGTGCTTCTTGGCGAGTTCGGGCAGCCTCGATAAAAATTTCCATCTGTTTTTTAACATGGGGCTGGCCTGTGTAGTCGTCTAATAACTTTGGACGAATGGCTCTGTCTATTACTTCTTCATTGCCTTGAACACTTGGCTCAATCAGTCTATCAGCTTCAATCATAAGGGTTATTACATCATAGATTTAAGCGCTTCTTTAATCAGCGCTTCGGTATTCATATCTGGCTGGCTTACTGCCTTCACCGCTTTTTGTGCTTGCGCTTGTTTATAGCCTAATGCGAGTAATGCAGCAACTGCATCATCTGCAGGGTTATTAGCAACCGTCGGATCTTCTTGTGGTGCAAGAACCGCATTGTCACTAAATGGCGTTAGTAAATCATTGCCAAAGTCTTTTAAACGATCTTTCATTTCTAACACTAAACGTTCAGCGGTTTTCTTACCCACACCCGGAATTTTCACCAAAGTGGTGGCATCTTCGTTATTCACACAGTGGATGAATTGCTCAGCTGACATACCCGATAAAATCGCTAAACCGAGTTTTGGACCAACACCGTTGGCTTTTATCAGTTCTCGAAATAAAGCACGCTCTTTTTTATGATTAAAGCCAAATAATAACTGTGCATCTTCACGTACTACAAAATGCGTGTAAATCGCTGCTTGCTCGCCGATATTAGGTAACTCGTAGAAACAGGTCATCGGCATTTGAACTTCGTAGCCTACCCCATTTACATCAAGTAAAATTTCTGGCGGTTGCTTTTCTAATAGTGTGCCGCTTAGTCTTCCAATCATGTTTCTTACCTTAATCTTCGACGAACTGTTTTACTGGCGTTACCAGCTAAACGAATTAAATTTTGCTCAGAATGCGCATGACAAATGGCAATGGCTAATGCATCAGCGGCATCGGCTTGCGGTGTGCCCGGTAACTTCAAAATACGTTTCACCATTTCTTGAACTTGCTCTTTTTTAGCACCACCTGTGCCTACAACCGCTTGTTTTACTTGCCTAGCTGAGTATTCATAAACAGGAACATCTTGCATAGTCGCAGCAACAATTGCTGCGCCTCGGGCTTGCCCTAGTTTTAAGGCCGAGTCTGGATTATGTGCCATAAATACTTGCTCTATGCCAAAGCTTTGCGGGTTGAATTGCTCCACTAGCTGGGTGACACCTTGGAAGATCATTTTTAATCGGGTCGGAAAATCATGCTCACCCACTTTTATACAGCCACTGCCTAAGTAGGTAAACTTACTTCCTTGATGATCAATCACGCCGTACCCAGTAAACCTTGAACCGGGATCTATGCCTAAAATTACTGCCAAAGCACATTCTCATTTATTTTTTTGGCATAATGCCAAAATACTGTATGAATTACCAGTTATTCATCATTTCTTTGCAGCAGTGGCATAGTCACAGTCGCGATTGCACCTTGCTCAGGATGATTTTCTAACTGTAATTGTCCGTCATGATTAAGCATTATCTGTCGACTTAATGCTAACCCTAAGCCTGTGCCCTGTTGTTTGGTGGTATAAAAAGGCACAAATAAATTATCAAAATTGGCGATCCCTTGTCCAAAGTCTCGGGTGCTAATTTTCAACATGTCATCACTTTCTTCAAGATTTAACTCAATGCCTTGCTGGTTATTTGCTGCATTGGCTTCAATGGCATTTTTTATCAGGTTGATGAGCACTTGCTGAAGTTGTTTTTTATCAACATTCAGCACTAACTGTGAGGCAGCTTTTGGCCAATTTTCGCTATAAGTAAATTCACAATCAAACAAAGGTAGAATAGGATCAAATAAACTTTGTACGGTGACAGCTGATTTACTCGGCTTTGGCAATTGTGCCAATTCACGGTAACTGGTAATGAACGCCTGCAAAGAACTTGCCCGTTCGGAAATAATCTCTAGCCCTTGTTGAAACTGTGGTTGCTTCTCAAATTCACACTGTTGAATTTTCTTATTTAGACTACGACTGATTGTTGCAATTGGCGTGAGTGAATTATTAAGTTCGTGACTTAACACACGCAATAGATCTTGCCATGCTTGCTGTTTTCGCTCATCGAGTATTTGTTCAGCTTTTATTAGCAGCAACAGCGTATGTGGCGTGCCTGCGCTAAAGTACTTATCTTTAAATGCAAAATACTCGCCTTGAAGCTGTGAAGTATTTAACGCGACAACTGCTGAATTTTTCTCAGTGAGTGATTTCATCCAATTGAAATCTTGAAGTGAACAAACTTCTAACTCTTGACCTAAAAATAACTGGGTATGTGCGGCATGGTTTGCCATCACGATATTTTGCTCATTGTCGTAAGCAAAACACATGGCTTGAACCTGATCTAAAATTTTATCGATCAGGATCTGCTTTTCAGATACTTGCCGACTCTTGGTTTGTAGGTTATCAGCAAGCGTATTAATGAGCTTCAACAACGGTGCGATGGCGGCATCTTGCTGTAAGTTACCGCGCATTGTGTAGTCTTCTTCAATCAAAGCCGCCAATAAGTTACTAATAAGCTGTTGTTGTTTGTCTATGTTATTTCGTGTGGCATACACCACATAAAATAACCCTAACACCGCAATGATGCTGAAAAACGCCAGCAAATAGATGTTGAGCCCTGCGTAAAGTAAACTAAAAAACGCCACTAAAATCGCTGGGAGCGATAAACCCAACAACAACCGAGTCTGCTGCTGTTTATGATCAACCGCTTTCGTTTTTAAACGCTTAAAAAATTGCATGCTATTGCGCTTCGTATTTAGCCAGGCGACGGTAATAGCCACTGCGACTGAGGCCTAAAGATTTGGCAGTTTCGGTGACATTTCCAGCAAAGTGTTTAAGCCTTTGCTCCATTGCCTGAAACTCTATTTCATCTAAGGTTAAATTGGCTTGGCTGGTAATACTGTCTTCAGGCATCGTTGTCGGTATGTTTTGCTGAATGTCATCACCAGTTACGTTGAGATTCAAGCTCTCAGCTGTGATGCTTGTGTCACTTAAAAACAGTGCACGCTCTATACAATGGCTTAACTCTCTTAAATTGCCCGGCCAGTGATATGCAAGCAATGCAGCTTTAGCACACTCAGATAAACAAACATCGGTTTTGCCATAATGCTTACTATGCTTCGCAACAAAGTAATTTGCCAATGGCACAATGTCGTCTTTGCGCGCTTTTAACGCAGGCATATGCAAGGTAACCGTGTTTAAACGATAAAATAAATCTTGTCGGAATGACCCAGCTTGAATAGCAGATTCAAGATCGGTATTGGTCGCAGAGACTAATCTTACATCAGCACGTTGGGTTTTGCTTGAACCCACAGGTTCAAATTGTTTTTCTTCTAATACGCGCAGCAATTTTGCCTGCTGAGCAAGCGGAATATTACCTATTTCGTCTAAAAATAATGTGCCCTGCTGCGCCATTTGAAAGCGCCCTGCACGGTTTTGTTTGGCATCTGTAAATGCCCCTTTTACATGACCAAATAGCTCGCTTTCAAATAAACTTTCTACAATCGCGCCCATATTTGCACTGACAAAGGGTCCTGAAGCGCGCTTTGAAAACTCATGAATTTTGCTTGCAAGTAAGCTTTTACCTGTGCCGTTTTCACCTGTGATCAAAATGTTCATATCACTTTTTGCTAGACTTTGTGCCTGTTTAAGCAATTGCTGCATCACTACAGATTCTGCAATGAGATCGTCATGTTGGAGATATAGGTCTTGTTTCAGTTGACTATTTTCGTCTTGCGCAAGTTCGAGCTGTTGTTCTCGCTCTGCCAGTTTAATTTGGGTTTGAATGGTATTAATAAGTGCGTCGTCTTGCCACGGCTTTTGCACAAAGTCTTTTGCACCGGCCTTCAATGCTGAAACTGCGATATCTATGGTCGCCCAGCCTGTCATGGCAATAATCGGCGGCAGCTTCTCGGCCAACAATTCATTCATTTGCTGAATAAATTCAATACCTTCACTGCCTGATGTGGTATCACGATGAAAGTTCATATCCAGCATGACAAGATCGAAGCTATGTTGCGTTAATTGGGTTTTAGCTGCTTCAAGAGACGTTACCCCTTGCACATCAAAACCATGGTCATCTAGTAAAAACTGTAGGCTGGCGATGATATTAATATCATCGTCAGCCACTAAAATGTTTGCCATTATTATTGTTATTCCTTACTCATAGCGAAGTACCTGGCTTGGCTCCAATACTACCGCATTTCTGGTTGGAAAATAAATGGCAAGTAACACCGCGCTTGCAACTAGCACTGTTACGACGCACGCAAGTATCGGATAAATATAAGCCGGTACTAGCTGCTCTGTAAAATTATGAAATACATAAGCAATCAAGACAAAAAGTAGTAAGGCTAAGCCACTGCCCAATACCAACAATTTACTGCCCTGTTTTACGAATAAACTGACTATTGCTCTATCGGTTGCACCGACAGCGCGGCGGACGCCAATTTCGTTATAGCGTTGGAAAACTGTACCCGCACTCAAGCCATAAATACCTGTTAATGCTAAGAACAACGCGAAGAAAGCACATCCAAAAGTAATAAAGAACGCTGTTTTGGCCATTTTGTGTAGCATGCCAAAGTCATCTTCTTTCGATCTGAAATAGCCAGGATCAGACGCTGGATCTAAACGGTAAAATACATGATAAAAATCGGTCTGTGCTTGTTGGCTATCTCCAAAGTGCTTTAATGTCACTCTTAAAGGCACGACTTCACCTTGCAGCGCCGATGTATAAATTTCGTCTTCTTTATCTAGTGCAGCGAATAAAGACGATGCATTCATTCTATTCGTCACAACTCCCACAATTGTGTGCGTCTCTTTTCCTGATTTAAGTTCAACGTCTATTTGCTCCCCAAGTGGGCTGACATTCGGCCAGTATCGTTTTGCCATTGAATCGGAGATCACGGCTGTTCGCATGGCATTACGATGATCTTGTTCGTCAAAGTGACGACCCTCTAGCAAATACGGACCGTAGCTTTGTGTGTTTCCAATCAGCTCAATCACATCTACTTGTGGTTTGTCCTGATCTCTTTCAATGATTTGACCCGCTGGGTAGACAGGCTTTTTACCCAAGTAAGCACTGAGAGAGACATCGCTGATACTATCTTGCTGTTCAAGTTCAACTTTTAGTAACTGATAGTAAGTAAGTTTTTGTTCTGCAGAGGTATAACGCTTTTCATCTAACGTTAAATTCACATCTAAACTATTCTTGAAGTCGACGCCCATATCCATATTAATAATAGTTTGTGATAAAAACGCAGATAACCCGCCAATCAGCATTAGTGTAGAAATTAAAAATATTTGTGCAGTCAATAATACCTTAGAAAGTCGGCCCGCTTTTTTACCCTGAGCTCCACGTGTACCGTCCCGTAGAGTGGCATTCACATCTTGTGTTGCTGCTTTATACGCAGGTAGGAAACAAGCAAAGAAAAGCGTCACTAAGGCAAACCCCAAGGCTGCGAATAATGTGTCAGTATCCATTCCCCAATGCCACCAGAATGCAAGGTTATCAGCCATATGACTTTGTAAAACGATTTCTGTATAACTCAGGGCAGCTCCTGCTAATAAAACCGCTAACACAGAACCAAGAATGGTTAAAATGCTCCCCTCCCACATTAACTGAGAAATTAAACGTTTAGTGGGGGCACCTAGCGCGGCTCGGATTGCTGTTTCTTTATTTTTCTCTAACGCTCTAGCAAGCAATAAGTTACCAACATTGATACAAGCGAGTAATAATATGCACAGTGCAACACCATTGATAAAGGTAAAAACAATACCACCTGCCCCATTTACTTGCGCACTCGGAAACGATGTAATCGCAACTGTTCTTGGCTCATAGTCACGGCCCAGTGCTTGCTGCTTCTGAGCATAAAACCCTTTTAGCAAGCTGGATAATTCAGTTTCGGCTTGCTCAATAGACGTGCCTTTATTTAAACGACCATAGGCACTAAGCCACTCATCGTTGCTCATTTGTGGCTGCCTATACTGCAAAGATAAAGGCTGCCAAGCTCTACCTGCGACTGGAAAAGCAAAACCTTCAGGCATAACGCCTATAACCGTCGTTAATTGATTATTGAGATTAATAATTTGACCTACAATGTCTTGCTGACCATTAAAAGTGCTCTGCCAAATAACATAACTTAACACTACCACAGGCTCTGCACCGGCTTGGTAGTCTTCAGCTTCCAGTGAACGCCCCATTAATGGTTGAACTTTTGCAAACTCAAAGAAGTTACTATCAACTTTTTCTAAACTAAGTCGTTTCGATGTTTGTTCAAATAATATATGCCCAAATGTTGATACATAACGACCTATCTGCGCGAAACTGGTTTGTGATTCGATTAGATTCGCGGTTTCCCAAGCCGGCATAGGATCTAAGTCTGCATCTTCTTGTGATTGAGAAGAAATATGTAAAATGGTATCGCCTTCGGGTAAAGGCAAATCTTTGTATAGCACTGAATTCAAGAATGAAAAACTATACAAGCTGACAAATAGCCCGCCAATCAGTACCAGCAGCGTCAAGGCTGAGAATTTAGGCGATTGAAGTAATTGTCTGAGTGCATACTTAATATCAAGCCACATAATGTGCTCCTTACGCTGGTACTTTTTCGACAGAATGAAGCATGACATCATTGACTAATGTGCCATCAAGAATACTAACTTGTCGCTGCGCCATCTGAGCACTGCGAGGGTCGTGTGTCACCATGCAAATCGTGCTGCCATCTCGATGTAACTGGTCAAATAACGCCATCACTTTTTCTGCATTTTGACTGTCTAAGTTACCTGTTGGCTCATCGGCAAAGATAATTTTAGGATCGTTCACCAAGGCTCTTGCAACAGCTACTCGTTGCTGTTGACCACCAGACAGCTGAGAAGGAAAGTGATTCGCACGATGTTGCATACAAACACGTTCCAATACTTCATTCACCTTACTTTGCATCAAGCTCTTAGAGACACCATTTTGGTAAGTCAGCGGCAACATGATGTTTTCACTTATTGTGAGACTAGAAATTAAATTAAAAGACTGAAAAACAAAGCCGATGTCATAACAACGGATCTGAGCCCGTTTATCTCGGCTAAAGCCCGTGACATCCTGACCATTAAATAAATATTGCCCGCTGGTTGCGGTGTCGAGTAAACCTAAAATAGACAACAAGGTAGATTTACCACAGCCAGAAGGGCCAGACAGGGAAACATACTCACCTTGTGCTATTTCAAGATTAATATTACTTAGCGCATGGGTTTCGATGTCTTCAGTTAAAAATGATTTATTGATGTTACTTAAACTTAATAATGACATGAGAGATCCTTTTTAAACCTATTGATATTATTGTATTTTGACACTGCTATGAGATGCCCATGCGCTGGTGTCAGAGATAATAATTTGATCGCCTGGGTTAAGACCAGAGAGAATTTGAATATATTTGGCAGTACTGGTGCCAAGTTTGACTTCATGCTTTTGTGCAAACGCACCGTCACTGGTCGTTTTGAACAGATCTACCGTACGATTTTTTGGTGCAAATGCAGGGCGTTTTACATAGAGCGTGTTTTTGATGTTTGTCACTTCAATGTAACCATCAATATTGAGATCTGAGCGCGCTTCCTTAGGTAGCTCAGAGATAATCCCCACCTCCACTGCTACTAGACCATTTTCAGATAACGGGGAAATACGCTGCACTTCACCCGCGAGCTTATTAAAGCGGGTATCTATGGTGACGGGTTGACCCATTACAACGTCTTTAACTTGTATTTCTTGAACGTTTATCTCGGCAAATAGCGAACCAGAATCTATTACTAAAGCTGCATTTTCACCGCTATTAAGTTGCTGACCAAGCTCAATCGGCAGCTTTTGTACTATGCCAGATATGCCCGCTGTGATTGTTAAGCCACTTACCTGCTGCTGTGCTTTTCTGAGGTTGTTTTCGACCTGCTCAAAACGTGCTTGTCTGGCCAACTCACTGGCTTGATAGTTTTGTTGCATTTTATCAGCACGTTTTATTTGTGCCTGCCAGCGAGCGTACTGTTGCTTAACAGCAAGTTGAGTGCGTTTAAAATCTAATGCAGACAATGAACCTTTGCCTTGATCTAGTAACGATTGCTCTGCATCAAGTTTTAGTTTTGAGCTTTTGTAATTAAACTCAGCTTCCATAACGGCATTTTCAAGATCAAGTTGTTGAGCTTGTTGTGCTACAGCGGCCGCGTTATTTTCAGCCTTAATGGCTTTAAGTTCCCATTGAATTTTCTCTAGTTCACTCAGCAGTTCGACATTTTCTAACTCCGCAATTTTCTGACCTTGCACTACACTGTCTCCAGGCTTTGCAAGTAACTGTTGAACTCTGCCTCTAGATTGCGCTGCACTCCATTGCAGTGATTTTGGCTTTAAAACCCCAGAGCCCCTTACTTCAATTTTGAAGTCTCCGTGCTGTACGTTAGCCATTTGTAATTTATCTCGTGCGACAAAATAAGAAGCATCGCCTAAAAACTGCTTTGATAGGTAAATGGCTAGGGCGATCAAAAATATAACAGGTAAGTACCAATATCGCTTAATTGCAGGTTTTGGTTGTGAGGCTCTCTTCGTATCCATAGCTGACTCCAATAGTTGAACTGAGTAACTTAAATCAACTATCGAGCCAAGATTTAATTTATTGTTATTTAATGATTTTTATATTTTTCAGGTTGGAGATAATACTATATTGTGTCGAAACTGAAACAGCTTAAAAAATAAAAGTGTCTCAATTTTGAGACACTTTTATATCATTTAAGCTGTGACTTCTTGATGATCATGAATAATTTCGAAGATTTCTTTAAATGAATGCGCTGTTTGAAGAATATTAACTGGAATATGTAACGCCCTAGCAATGTCACTGGCTGAGATCATTCCTCTTAAGTTACCTTTTTCATCAACCAATAAAATGTGTTGATGGCCTAACCCTCTTAGCGTTTCGAGTACATCGCCTATTTTAGAGTTTTCTACCATTGAGTAAGGCATCGCACGTAGATCAGACTTCTTTGTCATTAAATCTTCAACAGTCAGATCATTGCGAGATTGGTTGCGTTTTTGCGCCACAGTCAGTACTTTTCTACCCGTTAAATCACGAGAGTTAATAACCCCTAAAAACGTATCGTCATGGTCTATTACTAACTTAGACCTAACATGACCATTTACCATCATGAATAAAGCATGATCAACATCTACGTCTTTTAAAATAACTTGCGGCGTTCGTCGGGTAAAATCGGTCACTATCTTAAGGGCACTACTCTTAAGATCTAGTTTTTCAGAGTCGAAATGATCGCAGAATTGATACACTCCTTTTAACTCAACTGTGTCTATTTTTTTAAATTCACCCATCTTATTACCTCTCAGAACCACTTTTTACTTCATTGCAATAATAAAAATATGGTTCAGTAAGCTCGAATGTGCAAGCGGTGTAAGTGACTGTAATCGCATATTACAAAAAAAAGGCTTAGACTTGATTTGGGTTAATACAATTTGAACTTTTCAAAATTTCATTATTCGTTCAATGTGTACATTAACAAGTTAAATCATATTGTGCTGAACAACTGGACAGTTTAGTATCAGCCGATTGTTTCAACGGAAAAATTTTGGTTTTAATTAAGAAAAGGAAGCATGTATGGCTTATCTCATTGATGAACAAAAGCTTGAAAAGGTCTATCTAAAAAGCTACCACACCATTGGGCGATTTAAATATAACGTTGATACGCTTATCAACTCGCCTGAAATCTCTCGTCACCACGCAATTATCGAACATACCCAAGGTAACTGGTTAATTCGAGATGTGAGCACCAATGGTATTTGGATCAATGATAAGAAGATAAGCAAAAACCTACCTTATCAATTATGTTTGAACGATAAAATTGATTTTGCGGCACCTGGTCGCAGCTCTTTTGTTGTCGGCGACTTAAGCACTGATTGCCAATTCTTAGTGTCTCAGTCTGACAGCAATAAAGTAATCGAAATAAAAGATCAGTTATTATTGCCAAACGAGCAAGAAGCTACACATATTGCATACTTTGATAGCATGCTTAATTATTGGTTTTTAGAAGACTTATTCACAAATGACAGGCAGGTTTTGATTGATGGAGGGCTGATCAGTATTTTTAATGATCAGTGGCAATTTTACTGCTCAAGCCCGTCGACCATTACCAAGCAACTTAAAAGCGAAATAGCACAAAATATTGAATATGCCTTATCTTTTAACGTGAGCTTAGATGAAGAAAACACGCATCTTACATTAAATGTTGCGAGCAAAACATTCGATTTAGGCACACGTTCACATCATTACCTGCTATTACTACTAGCACGCACTCGTATTCTGGATAAACAAGCAGGCTTAGAGCCTGAACTACAAGGTTGGATGTATAGAGAAGAGCTAGCTAAAGCGCTAGGCATACAAATGAATCATATGAATATCATGGTTCACCGAGCCAAAAAACAGTTAGCAGACGCTTGTATGGAAGTCTGTCCTGAATTTGCTTATATGCTTGAGTCTGAAAATGGAAAGGTTAGACTTAACTGTAATGACATTACCATTGTTAAGGGCAGTAAACTTGAGACCCGCATCTCTATCTAGAGCAAGTCTCACATTTTTATAAAATGCTAATTTCTGTAGGGGCCCGCATGTTCAATTATGCGGGCTTCTAAGCTTTTAAGTAGGCCCAGTTTAAATAGTAACTCAACCACGACAAATAATGGCCCTACTAGTAAGCCAATTAAATCATCAACAAATGCTGGTTTTTTGCCTTCATAATAGTGCCCGATAAATTGAATTATCCAACCAATAACAAATAGCCCCGCAAATAAGCCATAGAAACTCGCAGTTTGCGTGCTCATGCTTTCAAAAATACTGTCTACCCCCCAAAGCCCTAATAAATATATACCACTCATGAGTAGGCCTAATTTAATATCTAAAGCTAAGTAAAACAGCATGGCGAGTATCGCAATAATCAATGCAGGGGTGATCAGAAGACTGTTGACTGACATTAAAGGAAAATACAGCAAGCCTATTACCGCAAATACAATCAGCGGCACACCCACAAAGTGGGTTAAAATATTGCGCTCATCACGATGGTAGAGCGCATATTTGATTAAGTGTTGGTCTAATTTTTTCATTTTTGTTCTACTTATAAATAGAGTCTTAACACTAAATTAAAACCACACTTTTCACCTCGTTGTCAATTTATACCAATCCTCTTAATTAAGTGATCTATTTTGAGGCAAGGAAAACTTGTCGGTAACGAGGCGGAAACTTTGCTATTTAGTTGCTCTAAATAAGAAATTTCCAACAAAGTTAGCGTCAGTTTTAGTCCCTCAAAATGATTGAGTATTATTGAGGATTGGTATTAAAGGGCTAACTTGTCTGCAATCTTTGCCTTAAACCTGAGCAACGTTGCAACTGTCTAGACATGGAAAGAGTCAAAACAGACATCTGTGCCACCAGCTCAAACTTTTGTTTTGCTCGCGTGATCCCAGTGTAAACCAGCTGTCGGTTAATCCCTGAATGCGCCCTTTGCATTGGTGGTAACAACATTGCGGTATGCGCAAACTCAGAGCCCTGAGATTTGTGTATGGTCATAGCATACACTTTCTCATGCCTAGGTAATCTATTCGGATAGAAGTCCCGCACATGACCTTGCTCATCAACAAACACCGCTTTTAAACTCGCAGAAGTTGAATTATTCGACTGATAATTAACTAAAATCCCAATATCACCATTAAATAAATTAAGCTGATAGTCGTTTTGGGTGATCATAATTGGCAAACCTGCATATTGGCGCTGGGTTAAATCAATTAAACCACTTTGATGCAGTCTCTGCTCAATACGTTGATTCAGTGCGTTTACCCCGTAAGGACCTTCTTTCACTGCTGCAAGTAACTGGTACTGGCTAAAAGCATGATGCACTGCTTGCACATCCTCGGCATTCAAGATGGGTTTACCTTGAATTAGGCGTAAGTAGTTTTGGTAATGCCCTGCTGCTCTGTCGATTAACGCATGATAGGCATCATTACTGAAGTCATACAGTTCTAAATCTTCAAAGCCATGCTGAATTGTCTGCTGTAAATGCCTCTGATCGTTATTGTTCACCGCTTGTGCCAACTGACCAATACCACTTTGGGCATTAAACCTATGGCTCTGCTGTAAAAATGCGATGTTGTCGCAAAGCAAAAAGTGACTCGGCTTTTCGTGCAATTTTGTCGCACTATTAAAACAAATTTGATTAAGTGCGTTTACACAGTCTTGTGAGTAATGGGGCTGCTCACCCAACTTTAGATGTTCACATAAATCCCCGAGCACATTACCGGTATCGACTGAGGCCAATTGATCTTTGTCACCAAGTAAGACTAGACGAGCATGAGATGGCAACGCTTTAACTAATTTGCTTAACAAGGGTAAATCTATCATAGACGCTTCATCGACAATCAAAAGGTCTAAGTGCAGCGGGTTGTGCTCGTTATGCCTAAAGTGATGAGTATGTGGTACAACACCCAGTAAACGATGAATGGTTTGCGCTTGCTCTGGCAACAAATCAAACAGCTCGTCATCTATCATGCCGCTTTCGATTAACTTTTTCTTCGCGCCTATCATAGACTCTGTTAAGCGCGCAGCGGCTTTCCCCGTTGGCGCTACCAGCTTAATACTCAGTGGCGCACTGCGATACAGCGACTGTAAAATTGCCAGCAACTTAGTAACTGTAGTGGTTTTACCTGTACCCGGGCCCCCGGTGATCACACAAAAACGATTTAAAGCGGCCATCGCACACGCCACTTTTTGCCAATCAATGTCATCTTGCTCGTCAAACAAGTGATTGAGTAATTCAGTCAGTGTGTCTAGGTTCAAGGTCACTTTGTTGTTGTTCAACGCTTGGAATGCTTCAGCAAGAGTAGCTTCGTAATCAAAGTAACGGGCTAAATATAAGTTATTATTCAATAACCTCATTGGTTTATCGTCACCCACAGCCGCATGTGACGTTAACGCTTTTATCGCGGCTTGTTTGTCTTCAGACCAAGGCGCGGTTAACACATTTTCGCCTTGTAATTTTATAGGTAGAGCGAATGGGTTTTGCCAGTCAATCTGCTCTAACTCCAAGCAGCTGTGTTGCTGTCTTTGTGCTCTCAGCAACAACAAGATTAAATAAAAAGCATCATCAATTTTGGAACCATTGAGTAATTTCGCCAGCGCAATATCGCTGTGTAGCAGTTTTTCTTGCTCGATTAAAAGCGCAATAAAGCTTTGATGATCAAAAGGCGCTGTGAATGCGGGTTGAGCAAATAAATCGGTTTGTTCCATCATGCTGCTCCTTGTAAAAATAAGGCATCTAATTGTTCAAGTTCACTGAGTGATAACTGTTTAAAGAACACCCCTTCTCCGTCACCCATGGCGCGTAAGAAAACATAATAGACGCCACCTAAATGGTGCTCTGGCTGATAGCTAGGCAAGCGCGCTTTAAGTAAACGGTGTAATGCCACGGTATAAATCATATATTGCAGATGATATTGATGTGCGTTCATGGCTTGCACTAGGTTATCGCTGGCATAGTCGCTCGGTGTATCGCCCAAATAGTTCGATTTATAATCAAGAATATAATACTTGCCCTGATGCTCGAAGATTAAATCTATAAAGCCTTTAAGTAGCCCTTTGACATTATCAAATTTAAGGTTACTCGGATGCTGGGTGATGTTTGAGATAATATTATTCAGCGTCACTTGATCTAATGGCGCAAGAGGTAAATTAAACTCCATCTCCACTAAACGCTGCGAAGGCGTTATGTCTTTAAGCGCTAAATTACTATCTAGTTTACAGGTCAGACACGCTAACACCCAATGCTTAACTGGCGCTTGCCATTTATCTTCAAAACCGAATTTATCCAGTGTCTGTTTTACAGCTTCTTCTAGTGTCAGGTTCGGTGCTTGCGGCGTTTCTGGCTCGCTAAAATCAATTAATTCAAAAATTTCGTGTAAACAGCTACCCGCTTTGGCTCCTTTTGGAAAGGTGTAAGCATCCAGGGTTTCTTGGCTTTCTGCTAATGGTAGGTCAAGCAAGTGGTTTTCATCAATTGCCCCTAACGGTCTGTCATCATGATCTTGATGATAGGTTAACTGGCTAAAGCTGGTTGCTCGCCAGTCGCGCTCAATATTCGCTGACACCGCTTTTACAGCGCAATCAATCGTCTGCACTTGTTGAGTCGGTGTGTAACTTTCGTTTGGCAAAGCATTAATATCAAAATAGGCGACTTGTAAATTCGCATCACTTGTACAAAGTGCGTCAAGTCGAGCATGCCATTGCTCTGCAGAGGTCATTAGATCAGGTGCAAAAAGCACGTAGCCTAGGGCTGTACGAGTAATACCTGGCTTTTTGCTGCGCCCTTCGGCTAGGTTATACATGCCCACATCGCAGTGATGCACAGCGCGCGTCAATGCCACATACAACAGACGAATATCTTCAGCTAAACGCTCTTTTTCAGCCAGTTGCATGGCGTCATCGGATTTAGATAAGTCATATACCAGTGTGTCGTCTTTATGATAAATCGCTTCGCTCGCTTCACGATAGCCACTAGCAAACGGCAAATAAACAATTGGATATTCCAATCCTTTTGAAGCGTGCATGGTGATGATTTTAACTAGGTTCTCGTCACTTTCTAAACGCACTTGTGCGGTATCGCTTAACGACTCGGTGTATTGCTTTTCATACCAACGCAAAACCCGCTGTGTGCCTTCTAGTTCAATTTGCTTATGTTGTAAGAGCTCTGCAAGGTGACGATAATCCGTTAACCAACGCTCTACGTGATGGCCTTTTTGTTGCCAAAGCAAAGGTAGGTCATTCTCAACCAACAATTGCTCAAGCATCGCCATCACGCCCTTTTTGTACCACAAGGCTTTTAACTTAGAAAACTGTAACAAATACTCCTGCCAAGTTTTATGCGTGACATGATTTTGGGCTGCTTGAAGGTTGTCTGACTCGTTCTGCAATGCAAAAATTTGCTGGTAATTCAAACCAAATAAATCACTGGCCAAAACACCTCTTAGCAGAGCTTCGTCGTATGGACCATGCAGCACCATCAAAAATTGCATCAAGGCTTGGCTAACTGGCTGCTGGAAAACACTTTCTCGAGCAAGATACACACTGTCTATGCCTTTATTAGTTAAGGCACGCTTTATCAAAGCCGCTTCATTTCTATCTCGTACTAAAAAGCAAATATCTCCTGCCGCCACAGGTAATCCTGCGATTGTGGCTTCACCTTGTTGTGCTTGGTTCAAAAGCGTTGCGGTTTTACTGGCGTAAAGCTCAGCCAGCGCAGGATGCGCCACGCCTTTACTGGTGACCTCTGAGGCATCTTTTAAAACGCTAAAACACAATGATGCTGCAGGCTCATTGCTTAGCTCAAAGCCTTCACCAAGCTTTTTGCCATTTGCAGCCACGGCTTCAAACGGAATATCTTTATTATAGATAAAGCTATTTTCATTTTGTTTGAAAATACTGTTAACTGCATCGACCACGCCTTTTGCTGAGCGGAAGTTAGTCGCAAGAGTATATTGATGTGTTTCTTGCACCTGCTTTTTGGCATGGATATAGGTGAAAATATCTGCGCCCCTAAACCCATAAATCGCTTGTTTTGGGTCGCCTATCATGGTCAATGTAGTCGCTTCTCGCATGCCGTAAATCGATTGAAAAATACCATATTGAATGGGATCGGTATCTTGGAATTCATCGATCATCGCCATTGGGAAAAGCGTGGCAATTTTTTCTGCTAAAACCTCGCCTTGTTCAGCAGTGAGTGCAGCATGCAATTGAGTAAGCAAATCATCAGGCGTTAAAACACCCTGCTTACGTTTTTGTTTTTCGAGTAAGGTCGCAACTTGCTTCGCCGCCTGTTGTACTATGGCCAGCGGTAACCCTTCTTTTAACTTTTGGTGTAGTGCAAACATCTCAGAAAACGATTTAAGCAAGGGATGCGACATAGGCGCTTGCCCTTTCTTGTAATACTGACTGTCTGACAGCGTTTCTTCACTCCACAAGTTGAACGAGTGCTTCGCAGAGCCAAATTCAAAATACCAGTTATCAGATTGGCAGTAGTCAATCAAAGCCGCAATATTTGCTACTCGCCCAGGCGCTTTGTTTTTCGCAAGGCCCGAATTATCTAACGCAGTAAAGAAGTCGCTCGCTAGCAGCGCACTTTTAAATGTTTGTGCTTGTTGCTGGTATTGCGCTTTAGTGGCCAGTACATCATCTAAGTCATAACTCGGTGTAATGGTGATATTGCCCTTACTCAGCAGTTTACTTACTTTACTATTGAGAGATTGCGGGTTTGGCACATACTCTAAAATAGTCTGAGTGGTATCGGTATCGAGCGGGTAAATAAAACTGCGCCAATAGTCTTTTACTGCTTGGTCGATTAAATCTGCACTGTCGAGTACAAACGTTTGGTTAAAGCCCATGTTCGATTCAAAAGCATGCTGTTTCAGCATTTTCTGGCAGAAACCATGAATGGTGTAAATCGCGGCTTCATCCATCGACTTGGCCGCAGCATCGAGTAACGTAAAAGCCAGTTTTTTGTCTTTGACGTCTTTTAACACTCGCAGAATAAGGTCGTCTTTCGATTCTTTGCCGAGTAACACATCGCGCGCTTCTACAATGCGTTTTCTTACTCGGTCTCTGATCTCCGCCGTTGCCGCATCAGTGAAAGTTACCACTAAGATTTGCTCAACGTTTAATGGCGTGCTCTCTTGCTCAGGTACGGTCAAACCCAGTAAGCAACGTAAATATAAACCTGTAATGGTATAGGTTTTACCCGTCCCCGCACTGGCTTCAATTAGGTTTTGCCCAACCAAAGGCATAACTGTTGGATCAAGCATTTGCATATTTTTCTTCCTTCGCAAGGTCAATCAGTTCGCCAAATAACGATTTACTTAAGCTGATAAACTCAGCTTCAAAATCAAATAGATTTTTAAAATCGAGCGCCACGTAAGGGTTTTCGCTGTCGCCCATGCCGATATATTGGCCACCGTTAAATTTATTGGCCGCTTTATTGATGTCTTCAGTGAGCGCATATTCATAGCTAGATGCAACAAAGAAAGGTTGCGGACTGCTCATGAGTAAAACGTAAAAATTGACCCACTTCTGTAACTCAGCTTTGGCATCTTCTGCCTCTAACGGCGCAAAGATAACTTGCTCGTCTAAACCATAAACAGAAGTCGTGACCGATTGCCCCATACAATTCGCTGCGCAGTGGTAAATAAACGCTCTAACTTTGTCTTTGGCCTTAATACTTGCTGGGCGATAAAAGATTTGTTGCGATTCAAAGAGTTTATCGAGCCACCCTTGTAGTTTTATTGCACCGCAGTCGATATCAATTTCAACCGGCTCTGAAGGTGATGTGAGTGTTGTTTTTAAACGCTCAGCTAGGGGGGTGATCCTTTGCTGTAATTGACCAAGTTGCACTTTACCCACTTCGGCTTGTGGCAAGTCGCCTCGTTGTAAAAGTTGCTCGGGTGCTTTTTCTGTCTCATTCAGAGAATCTGTCAGTAATTCATCTAGATATTGATAACGAGACAAAGCATCAAGTGCAAATGGTTCATCGTCGTCAATTACTTCTTCAGCATTATATAAACGCACACCCACACGTTGCTGATAAAACGCTGCTTGCGGGTTTAAAACGGCTCGGATCAACTGATTAATATCTAGCTCATGATCCGCTGTATCAAGCGGATTTGGCAGGCCTTCGCTAAAGCTTGTGTTACTTTCATTGCTCTGCGGCTCTTTATTGACCTTTGAAATCAACCAAGTGGGGTTAAAGCTTTGCTTATCACTTTCAATATAATTAAGCGAAGAGAATGGCTGAAGTGTGGCCTGATTTAATAAATGCGTAGAAGGTTTACACGCTTTGCCTTCGATATAAAAACAACGGTCAATGTAGTCAATAAGTTCACTGACCAAAATTGACGGTACTTGCGGCTCGTTGTTGTAGCATGAACGTCCTACGTAACTGAGTAAGAGTTGTTTTCGCGCACTCAATAATGCTTCTAAAAATAGATACCTGTCATCGAGTTTACGTGAACGGTCACCTTTTTTACGCTGACTTTGCGATACTAGGTCAAAGCCTATTGGTTGCACACTTCGCGGATAGTCGCCGTCGTTCAAACCAAGTAGGCAAACGACTTTGAACGGCACAGCACGCATTGGCATTAGCGTACAAAAGTTAACAGCCCCCACAAGAAAACGTTGCCCTACCCCTTTCTGTGCAACCCCTTGCTTGACCCAATAACTGATAATTTCGGGGCTTACTGCTTCAAGCATGTCTTTATTGTCAAAGTGGGTCTGTAAAGTTTCAATCACTTTATTGAGTACTTGCAGATCCCAGCTTTGATCTGAATCTGGATGATAAAACGTTTTTATCAGTGATTTGAGCTGTTCGGCTTTGACATCAAGTGGGTTATGTTCACTCAAAATATTTTTGTGGCTAATTAAGTCATCAATAAAGTGGATCAGTTTACTGAGCGACTCAGTTGCCATGCCCTCAACTTGATCGCTTGGGAAAATGCCTTCAAATGCCAAAGACTCATCGCTCATAGCAATGCCAAGTAATAAACGATTTAAGCCCTGTTGCCAGGTATTAAGCTGCATTTTAGGTAGTTCATGCTCGGCTTTATGTTCTGCATTAATGCCCCAGCGTACCCCAACTTCTTCAAGCCAAAATCTGAACTGCTCAAATTCATCTTCACTACACTGGTATTGCTTTGCAATAGGCTCTACAGCGAATAAATCTAAGATATCTGATACGCCAAAGCGGCTGAAAGGTAAATCGACTAAAGACAAGAATGAATTAATCACGGGCTTTTCTTGATCAATGGCTAAATCTGCCAATGAGTAAGGTATATAACGCTCTGCTGTTGCGCCACCAAATACCGCCTCAATATAAGGGCTGTATTTCGCCACGTCCGGCATCATAACAATAAAGTCTTTCGGCGTAAGACTTGGATCTTCATGCATCAAAGCTAATATATGATCGTGTAAGCGTTCAATTTCACGAAGTGGCGTATGGCAGTCTTGAAACACAATAGAGTTATCATCTTCTTCGATGGATAATTGACCCTCTTTGTTTATAAACCACTGCGTGTCTTCGACTAGGGTTTCGCCTTTAAAGGATAAATCGAAAATTTCTTTTTGTACTTTGCCCAATAAGCTATCGCTAAAATCTTCGACAAAACCGTCTATCCATGAGGCATCAAGTTGCAGCAGCTGTTCGAAGTAATCACGGCCTAACTTACCCCATGCCGATAGAAGAGGATTACCGATTTGGAAATATTCCCCTGATTGTGCTTCGAGCTCTGGGTATTTTACAAATTTAGCGGCGATTTTAGCCTGTGTTTTTTCATCAACCACATCGCCCCAATAGTGTTCACTCGGATTGAACAAGAACAGCAACACATTGGTTTTCTGCGCTAGCGCTTGGAAAATCTCAAGCTGGCTACTTGGAATGGCTGACAAGCCAAATAAGCTTATTCTCTGGGGTAACTGCTCTGCAGAAGCTTCAGCTAAGGCTTCGAGTAACATGCCATGCATGTTGGCACGGTGGTAAGGACTTTGCCCTAAATCTTCAGTTAATGAAACAAGCTTTCGCCATAAATCGGGCTGCCAAGGTGCAATAGAAACATCCACATCCGGCAATTCATCTATACCCGACTCCCATGTGTCTAACCACTCAGGACGATACATTAAATATTGGTCGAATACGTCGGCAATTTTTTCACATAAAGCAAAACGCTTTTTACCAGCTTCATCATCTTCTAAATAGCGTTTTAAAGGCTCATATACAGGTAATGCGAGTTGCTCAGGCAACAAAGTCATCAGCTTCCAAGTTAAGTTCGCTTTATTAAAAGGCGACTCTTTTGGTACTTGTGGTAGAAAGGTTTGATACAGCTGCCAAATAAAGCTAGAAGGTAATGGAAAATCAAGTTGCGCTGCCAAACCTGAATGCTGGCTCACACCCAGTTTTAACCATTGCGACATACCCGGTGACTGAACAAGAATAATTTCTTTACTAAAAATACTGTCTAAAGGCGCGGTGTCTAATACTTTATGGAGTTGCGCTTGCAACGCCTCCATGCGGTTTGACTGAATGATATGTAACATGATGACAAGCCTCTGCGTTCCAATGCATGTTAATTACAGGACGTAAAAGTAACTGTTTGTAGTGTAATTTATTTAATAAAAACAATATATAGCCAATAAACTGTAAAGCAATATTGGTAATAAATTTATGAACAATTAGAGTAAGAAAGTGAGGCGGGTAGAAAGTAAAAAGCGCAGCGAAAGATTACTGCGCTCTGATTGCTTATGCAGAATTAGAAAAGGTCTATATCATTACTATCGTCATCTTGCTGAGTGATTAGTTGCTGCTCGATGAGTTCTTCATAAAAGCACAGTTTATCTCTGCCGTTTTCTTTCGCGTAGTAAAGGGCTTTGTCGGCTTGCTCTAGTACAGTAATTGGAAAATCATACGGACTTATACGCGACATGCCTATACTCACAGACATGGTTTTTACAAATGGGAAATGCGTACTTCTAACTAACTCCATAAACTTTTCAATTTTCGCTTTCATTGCTTCATAGCTACAAGGCTCAAAAACCAATACGAACTCTTCACCACCAAATCGGAAGATTAAATCGCTAGAACGAAAGTACTGACGCATTTTTTGTGCGAGTAATAGCAGAACTTCATCGCCGCAGACGTGACCGTAGCTGTCGTTGATTTTCTTAAAATGATCTATATCAACCATAGCTAACCATGATGTTGCCCCCATACCACGTTTACGATTGTCATTTGGGTAAGCTGATTTGTGGTGATCAATTAACTGTTTTTCTAGTAACTGCTTGAGCTTTTTCTCAAACGTTTGTCGGTTTAATAACCCGGTAAGTTTATCACGTTCATTTTCGTGCAAGATACTCAGGTAATTTTCAAATATTCGGCAAAATGCATTGAGTAAAACCTGATCTGAACTACTTAGGCCCTTACTCACAATTGCGATGGCGCCAATTGGCTTCTCTTGTAATGTTATAGGTAGCCAACGTCGCTCTGTACCATCTGCAGACTGAACTGTGATGATACAAGCAGATTGTAAGCACGAAACCAGTTCAGACGGCGGCTCTTTTACAACGTCACGGTCTTCCCATAAAAAGTCATCATGAGGCAATACTTTCAAGCATAAACTACGCTCAATAACTAATTGTCCCTGAACCTGAAGATCTTTGTAGATACCTACTTCTTCACATCCTATAAACTCTTGAATAGTAGAAATTAAACTATATTCAAGCGAATCTACATCACGTGTTTTAGTTATTTTTATAACGGAGTTCAGTAGCTCTTCTTGCATAATACGTCCAATCGGTTATCGACTAGTAGAAAACAACCTAAACTTTCAACTGGTTAGTGATAAGACACTGCAGTACATTTAAGTTAAATTAAACAGATGGTTGTTTATTCTAATAGAAAGCTGATCAGATAGGAATAAAGAATTTACAAGCTGTACCCAAAAAGGAAAGGAAACAATAACAAGAAAAGATTGATTGAAAAATCACTAGAGATGAAATGGCGGAGAGGGAGGGATTCGAACCCTCGATAGGGATTAGCCTATACACGAGTTCCAGTCGTGCGCCTTCAGCCACTCAGCCACCTCTCCACTGCGCCTAAGCGCGAAGCTATACTAAGTAAAGCACCACACTTAAGCAAGCTTTTTTACCTATATGCTAAGCTAACTGCTTAACATATCGGCAAATTTGATTACTTCTTCAAATTAGAAGAAAAATCTAACATACGATTTAGAGAGCGCAGCGCCCCTTCACGTAAGTCCATATCAACAAACACTTCTTTACCTTCAGGGCTCACAAGAGCTTCTTCGATTGCTTTAAGGCCGTTCATCGCCATCCAAGGACAGTGAGCACAGCTTTTACACGTTGCACCTTCACCGGCTGTTGGCGCCTCAAAGAATTCTTTCTCAGGGCATAGCTGTTGCATTTTGTAGAAAATACCGCGATCAGTTGCAACGATGAACTTTTGATTATCCATCTCTTGTGCTGCTTTAATTAGCTGGCTTGTTGAACCTACTGCATCAGCAAGATCAACGATTTCTGCTGGTGATTCAGGGTGAACTAACACAGCTGCATCTGGATGAAGCGCTTTCATATCTTTTAGCGCTTTCGTTTTAAACTCATCGTGAACGATACATGCGCCATTCCACATGATCATATCAGCACCCGTTTTCTTCTGAATGTAAGAACCTAGATGCTTATCAGGACCCCAAATGATTTTTTCACCTTCAGAGTCTAAGTGTTCAACAATTTCTAAAGCACAAGAAGACGTTACGATCCAATCTGCACGAGCTTTTACAGCCGTAGATGTATTCGCATAAACCACAACTTTTCGCTCAGGGTGTTGATCACAAAACTTTGAGAACTCATCAATTGGACAACCCACGTCAAGAGAGCAAGTTGCTGCAAGTGTTGGCATAACCACGGTTTTGTTCGGCGTTAAGATCTTAGCCGTTTCACCCATAAAGCGAACACCCGCTACGATGATAATGTCTTTATCTTCTTGATTTGCACCAAAACGTGCCATCTCTAAAGAATCTGCAACACAGCCGCCCGTTTCTTCAGCCAATGCTTGGATCTCAGGATCAGTATAATAATGCGCAACTAATACGGCATTTTTATCAATTAGAAGTTGTTTAATACGTGCTTTATATTCAGCTTTTTCGGCGTCGTTAAGTGGCGCCGGCTTTGGAGGAAAGATGTAATCCTCTGGCATGATTTGTTCTGCTAAACTCATTTCTCGACCATCAGTGCACATTGCAAAATTGAGGCGAATTATACGTAATTGCTGAGCAGAATCCTAGTCTGTGACGCGAATAGTAATGGATTATTAAAGTTTAATGAATTAAATAGATTAAGTGTATGGTGGGTCATGATGGACTTGAACCATCGACCAATGGATTAAAAGTCCACTGCTCTACCAACTGAGCTAATGACCCATACAGATAGGGATGAAAATTTTGAGATGGTGGGTCATGATGGACTTGAACCATCGACCAATGGATTAAAAGTCCACTGCTCTACCAACTGAGCTAATGACCC
>NZ_JBWVBR010000028.1:0-32313 GCF_056629255.1 Pseudoalteromonas sp. NFXS53
GGTCGGCGATGCAGGATTTGAACCTGCGACCCCTTGGACCCAAACCAAGTGCGCTACCAAACTGCGCTAATCGCCGATACCATTTTGTTATCTCCGAGAGTCCTCGTTGACAACGGGGTGCATAATAGTGATTTGACCGATTGAGGTCAAACATTTTTTTTAGAAAATATTTCAACTGCCTATTTTTACTTCAAAATGATGAATATTTAGCAAGAAATGATGAAAAACAAACAGTTTTCAGTAATTTTTACTTTATGTATAAAAGTATATATTACTATAAAGATGATTCTTACCTTGGCGAATTAAGGCATTTCTGAGAAAATACGCACTTAGTGTTGCAATCGAGTGATTGTGACTAGATACAAAGTAACCCCATAAATACACTTTGTATGATTCGTTCAAGTTTATAACCCCAATAAGGTCAATCATGACGGCAAACATAATTGATGGAAAGGCGATCGCCAAACAAGTTCGTACTAATGTTGCTCAGCGCGTTGCTGAGCGAGTAGAACAAGGTTTAAGAGCGCCTGGTCTTGCAGTAGTTTTAGTAGGCCAAGATCCTGCTAGCCAAGTTTACGTAGGTTCAAAACGTAAAGCCTGTGAAGAAGTGGGTTTTGTCTCTAAATCTTACGATTTACCAGGCGACACCACAGAAACAGAGCTACTTGAATTAGTAGACACGCTAAATAATGATCCAGAAGTCGATGGCATTCTGGTGCAATTACCTCTGCCTGAAGGATTAGACGCAGAAAAAGTACTTGAACGTATTACACCGCATAAAGACGTAGATGGCTTCCACCCTTACAACGTCGGTCGCCTAGCGCAACGTATGCCGGCACTTCGCCCATGTACACCAAAAGGTATCATCACTTTACTTGATTCAACAGGCGTAAGATATAAAGGTATGCATGCAGTTGTAGTGGGCGCTTCAAATATCGTTGGCCGTCCAATGTCACTAGAACTCTTACTTGCTGGTTGTACCACAACGGTTTGCCACAAATTCACTCAAGATCTAGAAGCACATGTTCGTCGCGCAGACTTACTTGTTGTCGCAGTCGGTAAGCCTGAATTTATTCCAGGTGACTGGGTTAAAGAAGGTGCTATCGTGATCGATGTAGGTATTAACCGTTTAGAGTCAGGCAAACTAGTCGGTGATGTGCAGTACGGCATCGCAGAAGAAAAGGCGAGCTTTATTACCCCAGTTCCAGGTGGTGTTGGCCCTATGACTGTCGCAAGCTTAATCGAAAATACGCTTGAAGCCTGTGAAAAATACAACAGCTAAAAACTGTTACTCAAAAAACGCCACTAATATAGTGGCGTTTTTTGTTTCTGTAAATCTTATACAGGTTTCTGAGCTGAAATTGGTCCGTGTTCAAGATTGACATGCGGGTTTTGCCCTCGCTGTCTTAATAAATGATCCATTAAAGTAATGGCTAACATGGCTTCTGCAATTGGAATCGCACGAATGCCCACACACGGGTCGTGACGACCTTTAGTGATCATCTCTACTGACTCATTTTGTGTGTTAATGCTTTGTCCCGGTATGGTGATACTCGAGGTAGGCTTTAATGCAATCGATGCGACAATGTCTTGCCCTGTTGAAATACCAGCTAATACACCACCTGCATGATTGCTGGTAAAACCTTCTGGTGTTAACTCATCACGATGCTCAGAGCCTTTTTGCTCTATTACATCAAAGCCATCACCAATCTCAACGCCTTTAACCGCATTAATGCTCATTAATGAATGGGCTATTTCAGCATCGAGTCGGTCAAAAACAGGCTCACCTAATCCAACCGGCACGTTTTTCGCGACCACTGTCACTTTCGCACCAATAGAATCGCCCTGTTTTTTCAGATCGCGCATATATTCGTCTAGCGACTCTAATTTAGTGTCATCAGGAAAAAAGAATGGGTTTGTTTCTACCATAGACCAATCAAACTTTTCAGCTTTGATAGGACCCAGCTGTGACAAGCAAGCATTGATTTCAATACCATGAAATTGCTTTAGGTACTTTTTAGCAATGGCACCTGCTGCAACACGGATTGCAGTTTCACGCGCAGAAGAGCGACCGCCACCACGATAATCACGGTGACCATATTTATGCCAATATGTGTAGTCACCATGACCTGGACGAAACACTTCAGCAATTTTACTGTAGTCTTTCGAACGTTGATCGGTATTTTCAATTAACAGACCAATGCTCGTTCCTGTCGTTTTACCTTCAAAAACGCCCGATAAAATTTTAATTTCATCGCCTTCACGTCTTTGCGTGGTATATCGACTTTGACCTGGTTTACGTCTGTCTAGGTCAAACTGCATATCCGCTTCTGTTAATTCTAGTCCTGCGGGCACGCCATCAACAACGCCCCCCAATGCGACCCCATGGCTCTCACCAAAGGTACTGACCTTAAAAAGTTGGCCAATGCTATTACCTGCCATTATTCACCCTCATTCCAAATGACATTTAAGAAACTGATTAACAATAAAATTTAATCAGCAAAGTACTCGACGAGTTGTTGTTTTGAGATCATAAACACGCCTAGTCCACCATGTTCAAACTCTAACCATGTAAATGGCGCGTTTGGATATAGTGCATCCATATGTACCATAGAGTTACCTACTTCAACAAATAACAAACCGTTATCAGTTAGATGTTCTGCCGCTTCTTGTAAGATAACACGAGTCACATCTAGGCCATCTTCACCAGATGCTAAACCAAGCTCTGGTTCATGGTGGAACTCTTCTGGTAAATCAGACATATCTTCTGCATCAACATAAGGCGGATTTGCAACGATTAGGTCATACTTTTGACCCGGTACACCACTGAAAACATCAGATTGGATCGCAAACACCTGCTCTTGCATCATATGCTCAGTAATATTGATATCTGCCACTTCTAGTGCATCAAAAGAAATATCAACGGCATCTACTTGCGCATGTTCAAACGCTTTTGCCAATGCAATCGCAATACATGCAGAGCCAGTACACATATCGAGAATACGCGTTACTTTTGCAGGCTCTGTGACCCAAGGTGCAAATTGCTTTTTGATCATTTCAGCAAATGGCGAACGTGGAACAAGCACTCGTTCATCCACATAAAAAGGCAAACCGCCAAACCACGCCTGATTAGTCAGATATGGAACCGGCGTTCTGTCATTTACACGCGCTAAGATATAGCCCATCAAATGCTGTTTTTCGCTACTGGTTAAACGCGCATTTAATAGCTCTTTTGGCGTGTCTAGTGGCAAGTTTAAAACAGGTAAAACAAGGCTGACTGCTTCATCCCAGGCATTATCGGTACCATGACCATAAAACAGCCCATTATTCACAAACTGCGTCGTTGTCCAACGTAACCAGTCTTGAATCGTGAATAGTTCAGAACACGCTTCTTGCGCCAACTCATCTGTAATTTGTAACTCTGTCATACGGTACTCAATAATTTGACAATAATTCTGCTGCCATTGTAGCCGTTTTTCAGCTAGGTTTTTATGCTTTTTTTATTTAGAATGCGCCAATGAACAAAGATAAATCACACATGAGCATGCAAGACGACGACATCGACCTATTTCGTCAGTCAATTTCTGGTGCCACAAAGATAAAACAAGATACCGTGCAATTTAAACGTGATAACACCCCGTTTAAAGGTAAAATTGTTGCTGAGCAAACTAAGCAACATAAAGCGGAGTTTTATTTTTCTGACGAATATATCCCTGATATCGACACCCATGGCACAGTAAATTATGTGCGTGAAGGCGCTGATAAATTCTTAGCTAAACAATTACGACGTGGCGATATTGCGCCGGAGTTAATTTTAGATTTGCACGGCTTAAGCAAAGACAGTGCAAAAGAAGAGTTGGCTGCTTTGATCCATGCCTGTAAAAAACAACACCATTATTGTGCCTGTGTTGTGCATGGTATTGGTGAACATATCCTCAAACATAAAGTGCCACAGTATTTGGTTCAACACCCAGATATTTTAGCAATGCACCAAGCACCACTAGAGTATGGTGGTAAAGGTGCGGTATTGATTTTAATTGATATTCCAGAATCTGATATCTACAGACGCTGATTTACCCTTTAAAAAGTCATTTCAAACTAGCTAATAGGATGTTAATTGGTTACATTAACGTCCTTATTTTGGTTAATTGAAAGTAGTACTAATCATGAATGAGCTTCTCAGTGCAGATCTTGCTATCCTGCTTGTTGAGCCCTCAGCAACACAAAGAAAAATTATTGCAAAAGAGCTTGAATCAGAAGGCGTAACGAACATCGACTTTGCAGATACAGTAGACTCTGCAAAAAGCTTTCTAGAAAAACATAAGCCTGACCTAGTTATCTCTAGCCTACATTTGAGTGATGGCAGTGCCCTCGATATTCAACAGTATATTGCTGAAATCCAACCCGAACAGCCGATCCCTTTTATGTTGGTCTCAAGTGAAACACGAAAAGCCCAGCTTGAAGCATTTAAGCAATCTGGTGTAGTGGCGATCTTGCCTAAACCTTTCACTAAGGTACACCTTGGTCGCGCGCTCAATGCAACCTTAGACTTACTTTCTCCGCAAGAGCTTGAGCTTGAACTATACGATGTGCAAGATTTGCGTATTCTTATTGTTGATGACTCACGACTGGCGAGAAACCATATTCGTCGTGTGCTAACTAATTTAGGTGCAAGCCGTTTTACTGAAGCTGAAGATGGCGAACAAGCGATCAACTTCTTAAACGAACAGATGTTTGACCTCATTGTCACTGACTTTAATATGCCAAATGTGAATGGCCAAGAGTTAGCTGAGCATATTCGTAACTCAGGTGAGCACTCTCATATTCCAATTTTAATGGTGACATCTGAGGCCAATGACACTCATCTTGCAAACGTTGCACAGTCTGGTGTTAACGCATTATGCGACAAACCTTTTGAACCTGAAGTAGTTAAGCAGTTACTGCACTCAATTTTAGAGCAAGATTAACTAAAACTTAGTTTTTTTAGCCATTTCATATTGGTGAAAATAATCAAATCTTGTTTTCACCAATCATCCATTAAATTAAAATACAATAATAACAATCACTTAAAATATTTTTATCTATTGGCACAACCTTTGTAATAGTTATTGCGACTAACTAATCATACAAAGGAGAACGTCATGAACTCACTAGTTAAAGCAACATTAATCAGCACGGTATTATTCACAGCTTCTTCGGTACAGGCTAATGAAAACCCGATTACAGCTGAAATTAGCAATCTGATCTCAAATGCGATTAGCGCAAGTATCAAAGAAGTTAAGAAAAATACACTTGAGACAGCATCTAAAGTATTGAAGTCAGAATCTGATAAGCATGCTAAGAAAGCAGTTAAAAACGACAAGGAAGAAAACAATGGCTAATGAATTAACGCTAGTGAGTCTTTTGGCAACCCCAGTGATCAGCCTGTTTGCCGTTTATTTAAGTGTTGAACTATTCAAACGCGTTGGTCAGTTAAATTTATGGGGGTAAGTATATGACTTGCAAGCTTTACTCCCAAAGAACACCATTTCACTATTTTTCGCAGGCACAAAAAAGCCCGCAACCGCGGGCTTTTAAAAACTCAAGGGCTAAATTATAGCTCGCCTTCGTTCTCAGCTAGGAACTTAGCAACACCTTCTGGGCTTGCGTCCATACCTGATTTACCTTCAGTCCAACCTGCTGGACATACTTCACCGTGCTCTTCGTGGAACGCTAGTGCGTCAACCATGCGAAGCATTTCGTCGATGTTACGACCTAGAGGAAGATCGTTAACTACTTGGTGACGTACATTACCTTCAGCGTCGATTAGGAATGAACCACGGAAAGCAACACCAGCTTCTGGGTGCTCAACGTCGTATGCTTGACAGATTTCGTGTTTAACGTCAGCAACTAAGTCGTATTTAACTGGACCAATACCACCTTCGTTTACTGGTGTGTTACGCCATGCGTTGTGTGAGAATTGAGAATCGATAGAAACACCGATAACTTCAACACCACGCTTTTGGAACTCATCGTAACGCTTGTCGAAAGCAATTAGCTCTGAAGGACAAACGAAAGTGAAGTCTAGTGGGTAAAAGAATACAACCGCTTTTTTACCTTTAATACGCTCGTGAAGGTTGTAACCATCAACGATCTCACCGTTACCTAATACTGCTGCTGCTGTAAAGTCAGGTGCCTTGCGGCCTACTAATACACCCATGGTTTTCTCCAATTAGTTAGGGTTATATCCAATGCAAAATGACAATATCAATTTGCTTTGACACTTATTATTGAGGCTAGTTATAAAAAAACAACCCCAATTAAAAATTTTCACAAGTTTATGGGGACACTGAAAAAATTGAAAATCAAATAAACCGATAGCGCTCATCTATTTTTTTGATGGATAAAATTTCAGGCATAAAAAAAGCCCTTACGGGCTTTTTTCAATCAATACAGTTTAGTCCATGATATCTGACGGCATATCACCACGGATCTGCTGCCAAATTTCACCACTTTGATGACCATATTTTCTTAGTAAAGAAATTGAACCATCGAAGTCGCCTTTTTCAGCCAACGCTATAAGGTCTAAATAAAATTGTTTTGCCAGTGCACGAGTGCGTGGGTCTGAGAAATAATGACCACCAATCTTAGAATAAAGGCCTTTGAAACCATTAAGCACCAAAACATAAATTCGGTTGTTACCTGCTAACGCTAGCTGATGATGAACTTCATAGTCAAAATCTGCAAATGCTTGAGCGTTATCTTCTAAGTCTTTGCTCTTTTCAAGCGTTTCGATAACAGCCTGTGGATTTACTTTAATTGCCGCACGCGTATAAATTGCGCTGATGTTGGTACGTGCAGATAAAAGCTGATCAGTCAGCTCTGGCATTTTATCTTCATCAAGACGCGCTAGCGTCTCAAGAATATTTAAACCTGATGTTTCCCAGAAGTTATTTACGCGGGTTGGTTTACCATGTTGAATCGTCAACCAGCCATCACGCGCTAAGCGCTGTAATACTTCACGTAACGTCGTGCGAGTTACGCCAATCAGCTCAGAGAGTTCTCTTTCAGCTGGTAAAATTGAACCTGGTGGAAATTCACCATTCCAAATTGATTCAACAATATATTCCTCAGCAAATCCTGCTGGGCTTTTAGCTTTAAAAATTCTCATCTAACACCGCTTTTATCTTGGCAACTGCAATTTAATCTACTGATTGTACCAGATGCTTAGCAACTAACAAGTAAAGAAATAGCAGACCTTAAGCATTAATTTATTTGGCGAATATTCAGCAAAAATCGGTATCTGACGTTAATAGTTGCAGCTTCAAACTGCTGTCAGCATAATACCGACATAGTCTCTCGCTAAAACGTAGTTTAGGCTAACAAATTGTTGAACCTATGGCCCTAGCGAGTCGTCAAAGAAACACATTTAATATAACAATAAGAGAGTTTTATGAACTGGTTAAGCACACTCCCCACTTCAAGAAAGGCTTGGGGTCTTTTAGCACTGACTGCTTTTTTACTTGAAGTTACTGCGTTATATTTCCAATACGCCATGGGCTTAGAGCCTTGTATTATGTGTATTTATCAAAGAACAGCGGTGTTAGGTGTATTGGCTGCAGGCTTAATTGGTTTAATTGCCCCTGCGAACAAAGCGATTCGCGTTACTGGCGCTGCAACTTGGGGCATAAGCAGTATTTGGGGTTATATGTTGGCAAAAGAGCATTTAAATATGCAAACCACCACTGATCCATTTGCGTTCACTTGCGATATTGTTCCTAACTTCCCTGAGTTTATGCCATTACATGAGTGGATCCCGGCCTTTTTTGCCGCAACCGGTGATTGTGGCAGCATAGACTGGCAGTTTGTTGGTTTAAGCATGCCAGGCTGGATGGAAGTTATTTTCGCAATATATGCGATCAGCTTCTTAGTTGTTTTACCTTTTATTCTTTGGTCTTTAGTAAAAAAGTAAACTTATAATGCATTTTAATCTTCGCAATATTGAGCAGTTAAAGCCTTACAAGCTTCGTGATAAGCAACAAATCATCGCCATTGCTTTGAGTCACTTAGAAGCGCCTGAAAAGGTGTTATTAGGCTGCTGTAAACTCGCAATCTTAATGCCGTTTTTTATTTCTTTGGCTTATTTTGAAGGCTGGTATTTACTGCCTCCTTTGTTGTTGGCAGGTATCTTATACCCTCTTCTCACTACGCCGCTGGAAATTGCATTTACCAAAAGTAAACTGAGTGACGCCATTGCGGAGTTTGAAAAACAAAACCAGAACTAAAAAAGGGCGATTGCGCCCTTTTTTAGCTTTTCATCTGAGAGCTTAAAACTTTACCTTCCCTTCTAACTTCGCGACGATGCTTTTACCAACCCCTTTAACAGCCATTAAGGAGTTCAGGTCGTCAAAAGGACCGTTTTGCTCGCGGAAACTAACAATGGCCCTCGCCTTGCCTTTTCCAATCCCAGGCAATTTTACAAGCTCTTCGAGAGAAGCTTCATTAATATTAATTGTCTGATGAATTTCAGATTGAATTTCTGGTGACGCTTGTTGCTGTGCAGATTCTGCTAATACAGTTGGTGCAACAAACAAACTAGTGGCTAAAAGTAATGCTTTGATCATATTTCCCTCCTGGAAAATCCTTGAAATTTAATAAATGGTAGGTAGAACTCCTTACCCAAATTACTCATACGAGCAATGTTAAATAAAGATGACAATGACATGAAAGTCAAACTTAATACCTATCCACATAACTAAAGTATTAATATTGACCTAATAGCTTGCAAAATGGACCTCAAAAGATTACTGTATAAAAAAACAGTGCAATTGGGAGTGTATCATGGCTGTTGTTGTTAAGTATGTGGTAGAAAGAAATGGAGTCGAGCGCATGACCTTTACCAGCAAAAAAGAGGCTGATGCTTACGACAAAATGCTTGATGTTGCTGAGTCTTTAGAAGAGATGCTAGGTAAAGTGGATGTGCCGCTGAGTGAGCAACAAGTAGAGTCATTGGCATTAGAAATGGCGAAACAAAAAGATGACTTTATTAATGTACTTAAAGGTTCAAAACCAAGTACACCTGCAAAAAAGTCAAAGAAAGATGCTGATGTGAATGATAGCGATGCTGATGAGAATGTCACTCCTATCAAACAAGCCTAACAGCACTTATTCAAGATAATAAAAAAGCCGCTCAATGAGCGGCTTTTTTGTCGCTGTCACAATATTGGCTGCGACAAAGAAAATATTTAATTACTCAAATACTTTCTCTACATCTAACACTTCAATGTTTTTCGCAGGAATGTTCAGCTTATAACTTTCAATTTGCTTATCTTCATTGATAAGTGCTGCAGGCTTATCTGAATTGTATTTCAGTGGTGAAACCGTTTCTTTTGCAAGACGTTTTTGCATGTCTTTGCCGTCACCTGTGATGAACACATAATGCACATCATCAGTTTGCAGGTTTTCACGAATAACGCGGTTCACATCTTCTACTGTCAGTGATGCAAGTTGTTTACGAACGTACTCAACAAAGCTTTCTGTGTTGTAGAATTCGCTATCAAGCGCATAACCTAGTTGACGGTCTTGACTGGCTACTAACTGAGGCACAAAGTTACTCAAGAAGTTACGTGTTGCATTAAAGTCCGCTTCAGTCATGCCATCTTTAATTAGCTTGTCTAATTCAAACAAAGCAACGCGCGTTGCGAAGTGTGCATCATTGTTCGAACGAAGTGGACGTAACCACACTTGGAAGATTTGCTCAGAACGGCCTAGGTTCGCATCTGGCTTAGTTTGGAACATACCGCGAGGGAAGTACTCAATATACGCATAATCACCATAGTTCATACCACGTACCTGACGAATGCGTTGATATAAGAAGCTGTTTGAGCTTCTGTGCTCACCAAAGTAAGAGCGAACTAGCCAAAGTGCAGTCCAGTCTTTAGAGCTACGGATTGTGTCGATAGGGAAACCAAATGATACTGCAGTAGATTTCGCATTTTTCTCAACAATCGTCGCATGACGACCTGCTAGTTTAGGCGCATCAGGAATACTTAAACGCGCTTCATCCCCTTTCGGAAGGCCTGCTAGGTCATTCAACATTTGCGCTTTTACATCATTGTCTAAATCACCCGTAATACCCACGTTTAACTTAGCTTGGGTGAATTGTGCTGCATAGAATGCTTTCACGTCATCTAGGGTTAACGCTTCAAGATCTGACAAATCACCTAAGTTATAACTTTCATAAGGGTGACCTTCATATAGCTTATGATAAAGCACTTCTTTACCAAGCTCTTCGTCATTTGAAGATTTCAAACCCGCTTTAATGCCATCAATTAGCTCTTTCTTCAGACGTTTAAAATCATCTTCTCTAAAGCCTGGGTTTAACAATTGATCACTAACAAGTGCATACCACTGCTCAGCGTTATCTTTGTGTACACGGCCACGTAAAGAAATCATTTCTTTATCTAACTGATAGCCAAAGCTACCTGCAATTGGATAAAGTGCTTTTTGAATTTCTTTGTAGCTCTTAGTTTGTGAGCCACCACGTGCGATCATAGCTGCTGTTAATGCCGCTACACCCTTTTTGCCTGCCGGAGCAGCTGCTGCACCGGTGTAGAATAATAAGTTTACATCCACCAATGGTGAACTATTGGTTTTATCTAATACCTTGAAATGACGCTCAACAGGCTGGCTCGCTTGTTTAGCAAGTTCTGACACAGACACTTCTTTATCGAAACCAGAAACAGTCTCAAGTGCCGACATAGTCACTGTCGTACGGCCGTTATCAACAAAGTATTTGTTTGCAATGTCACGAATATCTTCAGCTGTAATGGCATCTGCTGACGCATATAACTGATTGATCACTTCAGGATCACGCTCAAAATGCATGTAGCTTGCAAGCGTTGACGCAATGGCTTGTGATGAATCTAGGCCATTGATGAAGCTGTATTTAAGGTTTGACTTTAATGCTGCTAACTTATCAGCATCCACCAGCTCAGTGCGTGCTTTAGCGTACGTTTTTGCAATTGCATCGCGTACTGCGGCTAAATCTTCTTCTTTTTCAACTTTAACAAAGACATGCAATAAACCAGGGTCTTTTGTCTCTGCATTATAAGTAAACATTTGGCTCGCAAGCTGTTTGTCTACTACGAGCTCTTGATATAACTCTGAATTCGAAGAGAAATAAAGCTGTGAGATCAGATCAAGTGCTGCGCGATCTTTTTTAGTCGGCTGCCAAGCCGTGCCTTTGTAAGATACGAGTAACCAGTGACCCGGCATGCCTTCGAACTGTTCATGCACATATTTTGGCGCTTGTTGTTTTGGCTCTACCGGAATATCCGCTTGGTAGTCACCTTTTTTCCAATTGCCCCAATGCTTTTTAACCATCTTCATGGTTTCTTGCGGGTCAACATCACCCACAATCACAAGTGAGACATATTCAGGCTTGTAAAAACGCTCGAAGAAAGTTTGGCCATAGGCCATTTGATCTGGCATGGCTTCAATATCTTCGAAGAAACCCATAGTCGTATGCTTATAAGTATGTTTTTCAAATGCTTCTTTACGAACTGCCGATAACAACTTACGAATTGGACTGGCGTTGTTTTTTAAATACTCGCCTTTAACTGTCAGTGCTTCAGTACGAAACTGCTCTTCTGAGTACTTTAGGTTTTGGAAAATGTCCGCTTTGATTTCAAGTACTTTGTCTAAATGTTCTTTAGAAAAATTTAAGTGGTAGTTTGTGTAGTCGTTTGTCGTGTAAGCGCGGTTGTCTACCCCTGAGTTTTTCAGAATATCTGCATACACATCTTGTGGGAATTTTTCAGAGCCTTTGAACATCATGTGTTCAAAGAAGTGTGCGAAACCGGTTTTACCTGCTTCGATTTCATTTCGAGAGCCTACAGATACCGGAATTTGTAGCGATACAACATCAGGGTAATCCGTTTTAACGACCATCACACGTAGACCATTTTCAAGTTCTTCTAGTACATAGTCTTGTGCAAATACTTTGTTCTCCACAGACGCTGATGTAACAGCGGCATTCGCTGTATTGCTTGTCTGTGCATTATTACTCATACAACCTGACAGTGCTAAAGTCACTGCTAGGCTGGTTGCCAAAAGTTTAAATTTCATGTGATTTCCAAATTCAGTTTTTATTTTTCATACCATTCCTCTTAATTAAGCGATCTATTTTGAGGCAAGGAAAACTTGTCGATAACATCGCTCACGCCGAGCTACCTACTTCCAGTAGGCAAGGCGGAAATTTGGCTATTTAGTTGTTCTAAATTAGAAATTCCCAGCGAGGTTATCATCAGTTTTAGTCTCTCAAAATAATTGAGTATTATTGAGGATTGGTATCACATATGTAACCGCTTCAATTATGCAATAAATTACTGTGACTCGCTCATTTACAAGCAATATTTATGTAAATAAATATATCCGAGTTACTGAATTATCCCTTAAGCCTCAAAAACAACATGAGAGAAATTCATAGTGTTTGAATAAGTTTCATGAAAAAAATCTATCTAGACGTCTAAATGGCTGCTATATTTACCTCATCAGCACAACCAATGGGAATGAGGACCATGGCTTTATCACTACAAGAGAAAATTTTGGACCCTAATCAAGGCGTATATTTAATTGGTACTACTCCGCCAAAGATGGGGACTGATGAAGCGCAAGTCAAAACCATTGCACAAAAGCTACTTGGCCGTTTACACGAGATTGAATATGACGGTGTTGTTATTTACGACATTCAAGATGAAAGCAGCCGAACTCAAGTTCCGCGCCCTTTCCCATTCAAACATACCGTAGATCCATGTGAATACAGCCAACTCGTTAAAGAGCTGTCACAACTTGATGTCATCACCTATAAAAGTGTGGCACAACGTGAGGCGAACGAATTTAATCAGTGGCTTAACAACACTAAAACTAAGCATGGCTTAAACAATCTTGTATTAGTTGGTAGTCCATCTTCAAATGGCGAAGTTAAACTTAGCCTGCCTAAAGCATACGAAACGATTGCAGAGCACCAAGACGACTTTTTCTTAGGTGGTGTGACGATTGCTGAACGCCATGCGAATAAGCGAAACGAACACGAGCGTTTGTTAGAAAAAACAGCACAAGGGTGTGAGTTCTTTATCTCTCAAGCAGTATACAATGCACAGGCGACGATTGATTTAATCACCAGCTATGCACGTAGCTGTCGCCAACAAGGGCTTGAGCCTAAACGTATTATTCTTACCTTTACGCCATGTGGCGGTGAGAAGACATTGCAGTTTATGGAATGGCTAGGTATTTCAGTACCAGAAGCAACTAAATGGCGCATGCTAGACTCACAAAACCCGTTAAGCGAATCAATCCGCATCTGTCGTGAAAATTTAGACCTGATCATTCAAAGTTGTGCACATCTGAATGTACCGCTGGGTTTGAATATTGAAAGCTTAACCAATCGTAAAGAAGAAATTGATGCATCGATTAATTTATATCGTTTATTAAAAGCAACGATGGAACTTAATCTTGCAGAAAAACAAATAGCCTAATTAGACTAAAGAACAACTAAACAAAATCAATTCTCAGTCGCATTACCATTGATAGTGCGACTTGTCTGTGTATAATCTGTCCCTCTTTTAACAATCAAGTTTACATGGAGTGAGTAGTGCTATTCGTTTTTTTAACGTTTATAGCCGCTGGAGTATCTTTCATCTATGCGTCTAATCGACACCAATTGGCTTTAAACACCCCCATATCTAAAAAATTTAAACAGCTCGGCTATTTACTGTTAATTTCCTCAGCCGTTATCAGTCCATTTATTTTCAATGGTGCAGCAAGTATCTTTATTTGGCTCATGCTGATTATGCTTGTGCTGATCATCATCCCCATCTCTAGTTTTTTGATTAGGAGCATTCGATGAGCCAGGCACATCAAAAAATTCAACCTCAATGGTGGGGTAAAACAGCGGTAGGTGTTTTTCTTGGGTTAGCGTTGAGTTATGGCATTGTTGCGTTAATCGTGTGGTTTGGGCCTGACAGTATTAACACTAACCTAAGCGACCAACGCCTACTCTGGAAAACCCAATTTAATATGTGGATTGTTACCCCAATCTGGATGTTGATTGTCAGCTTTATTTATATGTTCAAAACAACTAGGCAAGCATTTATCTACTTGTTGTCAGCAAACGTAATCATCTACACGATATTTTTTGGCTTAAGGAGCATGCTATGAAAATAAGGGCCGACATTGTTCGAACATACCAAACACTTCACACGTGGACGGGGATCACAACCGGACTGTTATTATTTATAGGCTTCTTTGCGGGTGCATTAGTGATGTTCACTGACACCATAGATCAATGGAGCACACCTCCTAGTAAGCAGTTTCCACAAGTGCTCGATGGGCAGCATCAAGTACTGTTAAACAATGTACTTGCGAACGAAGAAAAAGCCATCAATGCCGTTACCCTTCACTATTCAGACAATCACTCTCCCATCACTTGGTATGAAGAAGGTAATGGCCGAGGTGTGAATGTAAATGAACAAGTTTGGCATGCCGGCTTCAATGAACATGGCGAGATAGATAAAGAGCTGAGTCAAGTCAATCACCTGTCGGGCTTACTCGATTACTTACATCAAACGGGCGGTATTTTTGGTGAAATAGGTCACCACTTATTTGGTGGTTATATTCTTGGCATCGCATCATTTTTGTATTTTATTGCTTTAATTTCAGGGTTAATCTTTTTATTGCCTACTTTGGTAAAAAGCTTCTTTGCGCTGAGAAAAGACAAGTCGGCAAGCCGGTTTTGGCTCGATAGTCATAATTTGATAGGCGTGAGCAGCTTACCTTTTCATATTGTGATTGCTTTTACCGTGTTCGTCTTTGCATTCCATGACTTTTTGTATGGTGGGCTGTTTGGTGTCTATGGAGACAAAAAGCTATTTCCAGAACCGCAAAAGTCAGAGTATCAATACAATGTTAAAGAGCTTCCAAGCCTAGATGACATCAAGGCCAAGATACAAGCTTATGCCCCCGGCTATCAAATTGAGCGCATTGCATTATCTCGTTTAAATACCACCAGCCCGAGCGCTTCAGTGAATATCACTCATCCAAGAGAAATGATGCGTGGCCCTACAACCGATTTCATTTTTATGCACCCTTATACACTCGAAATCAATGCCAGTAGTATAAAAGGTGGTGATCAAGGTATTTGGGTAGGTATTGTCTCTTCCTTGTTTGCTCTGCACTTCGGCAGTTATGGCGGCACACTTGGCCAATGGGCTTATTTTGTTATGGGCTTACTCGGCGCACTGTTGTTTTATACTGGAAATCTACTATGGATTGAAAAACGCAGAAAACAAAAACAAGCGACGCAATCTAAATCAAGTCTAGTTCTGGCTAAACTAACGGTCGGTATCGCACTCGGTTGTATTTGCGCTATCTCACTGGCATTTGCTGCCACAAAATGGCTAAGCTTGACGTCATTAAATGTGAATATTGCTTATCTGTGGCTGTACTACCTGACTTTCTTTGTTGTTGTCATAACCGCTTTTATCAAGGGTCCTTCTGTTACTGCCATTTATACGCTTAAAGCCTGCGCAGTATTTTGTCTAATTGTGCCACTTAACTCTTTATTAGCGGTTTTAGTACCTAGCCTTGGACTTTGGCATGCAGATAGCTTTGCTGAAATCATGCTAGAAGTGATGGCTCTCCCCTTTGCTTGGTTCTTCTATATATGCGCAAGCAAAGTTGCCAAAAGAGCATACAAGGGTGAGAAAAATAGTGTTTGGTATGTAGCAGAAAAAGCAGCAAACACAACGAACGAAGAATTAGTCATTCATAGCTAAAAGCTAAGCGTTTAATCATCGTCAGAAAAACAAAAAAGCCATTCAAAATTGAATGGCTTTTTTTTATTTAAGCAAACATACTCTTCACATCTTCAAGTGTTGATAGATATTCATCACTGGTGAACATTTCTAAAGAGCGAATAACACTTTTATCTTCGTACATTTTTAAAGACGCAGCCTTGTCTGACACCTGCAAGATACCTTCGGCAATAGCGCCAACGCGAATAAAGTCAACATAACAGACATGATCTGGTTTATAGTTCGGGTTCGACCAGCTTTCAGCGACTTCTACGAACTCATCGGTAAAGCCCCATTCACGCATAATGGCACCACCAATCTTACCTGCGAGCTTTTGAATGGCGTGTGCTAAGAAGCTCGGATTTGCAAATACTTCCGGATGACGCTCTGCTTCGGTTAATATGGGTAAAACACCAATATTGAAAACGAGTGACGCAAGCGTAATGGTATCTTTGTTCAGTGACGTGTGTTTGTTAACACGAAGGTAAAAGTCCATACAGGTAATGGCTTGGCAGGCTACCTTTAATGTTTTCTGCCAGGCTTTGTCCATGTAAGTTTTAATTAACTTGTTATTAGAAACAAACAACTGCTCCATCGCCATAGCGGTTGCTATATTTTTGATTTGTCTAAGACCAATTCGTGTCACAGCCTGGTTTAATGTATTTACTTTTACAGAGCGCCCCATAAACGCACTGTTTGCCACCTTTATCATGCGTGCCGCGAGCGCAGGGTCTTGTGAAATCACATCGGCCATTTGCATCAGGTTTACTTCTGGGTCATCTGCAGCTTGTCTCACTTTCACTGCAATTTCAGGTAAGGTTGGTAACACCAAAGTGTCGTTATTAATCCTATCTATTAAGATCGTCAATAATGCATTTTCTGTAGACATAAGCTAGAGTCCCTCGAGTAACGTGTGATACGCGCAAACGTACTGTCTTTTTATACCCTTATTATTTACTTAGCTGGGTATAAGGTTACAAATCTATATCAATAAATTGTTATGCTTTAAGGAAAATATAGTCACATAAAGGAGTCTTTAGCAACTTTTATCTCTCAACAACAAAAAATTTCACACATCAAGAAATAGAGCATAATCATGAAACTAGACCAAGTCTTTACTGTAACGCTATATAACTGACATTCAGAACTTCTGCTTTAGAAAACTGACCTCATACACTAATTGAAGACTCAGTAAAGTAATCCTCCATTTAGTAACTTACACCCAAACAGTACCTATAAAACCCAAACACTAAAAGAAAGTTAGCCTGCCCATTTATGTGGGATTAATGGTCATGCATAAATCCCAAAAAGCAAAGTCTTATATTTTCCCGCAGGACACAGCTTTCCAACCCAATGTTTTAATTAACAATTCGTTACATTCAAACGACCTGAAATTGATTATTTGTGATAACGTATCAAACTCAAAGAATATTAATGGAGTTAAGACTTTGCGCCCTAAAATGTTACTACTGAGTGCTGCACTGATGATGGCAACCTCTGCCAGTATTGCAGCCAATAACGATGCATTGGTTTATCAAGAACCTTCACAAGAAATAAAAGAACTCGTTGATGTAAAACTGGCCCCGTACACTTTAATCGATGATAAGCGCGAAAATATGCTGCTCATTTATCGTGATAGCTATAAATCAATTGCCGACTTATCAATCAAAGAGATGCGTTTAGCTGGCTTACGTATTAACCCTGTCACTAACATTGGTAGTCGTGTTACTTACTTTAATGAAGTAAAAATCCAGCCTGTCGGTAAAAATAAAATTAAGACTGTGAGTGGCCTACCTAATAATCCACGTTTAACTAATTTCAGTTGGTCACCTAACCAGAAATATATGGCGATGACACATACCACTGAAACAGGCGTTGAGCTGTGGGTTGTAGACATTAAAAAAGCCAAAGCACGCCGTTTAACCGACGCAACGTTAAACGCAAATATGGGTAACCCAATCGATTGGCTTCAGGATAGCTCAGGTTTCATCGTAAAAATGTTGCCGGAGAATCGTAAGCCGCTCATCAATACTGAACAAGCAGTACCTGTTGGACCAACCGTCAGTGTTAGCGATGGTAAAAAAGCCCAAAACCGTACTTACCAAGATTTACTTAAAAACAAAAATGATGAATTTAACTTTGAACAACTTGCAAGTTCATCATTAAAAAAAGTGACGCTGAGAGGAAAAGTCTCAGATTGGGCTGAGCCTGGCATGTATGGCAGCATTACATTCTCGCCAGACGGTAATTATGTCTTAGTTGCTGAATACGACAGACCTTTCTCATATTTAGTGCCTTATCGTCGTTTTCCAATGACCTCTACCGTCTATACTAAACGCGGCAAAATAGTCACTGATATCGAAAAAGTACCACTTATCGAAGACTTACCTAAAGGCTTTATGGCCACACGTGAAGGTAAGAGAAGTATCCAGTGGCGTGATGACAAGCCAGCAACATTAACGTTTGTAGAGGCACTTGATGGTGGTGACCCTGCAAAAGAGGCTGCTTTCCGTGATAAAGTAAGTCAGTTGCCAGCACCATTCGATGGAAAACCAAGTTTATTAGTCAAAACACAAAATCGCTATGCGGATATTATTTGGGGTGATGACAATAACGCCATTGCCGTCGACTACTGGTGGAATACACGAAATACTAAAGAGTATTTATTTAACCCCTCTGATGCATCTCAAAAACCAATCACAATTGTAGATCGTAACTATCAAGACAGATATAGCGATCCTGGTAATATTGTAACTAAGCGAAACCAATACGGCCGAAGTGTTATGGATATTGATAATGGCCAAGTCTATTTATTAGGTGATGGTTTTAGTAAAGATGGCCAGTTCCCATTCTTAGATAAATTCGACCTAAAGTCGCAAAAGTCTGAGCGCCTATATCGCTCGGAGTATACTGACAGAATCGAAGATTTACGTGACTTTGATGTAGATACAAAACAACTACTTGTGCGTATCGAATCAAGTAGCGATTACCCTAACTATTACTTTAGAAAGATGGGTCAAAATAAGCTGCAACAACTCACTGACTTTGAAAACCCGTTCAAAAGCATTCAAGGCGTACAAAAAGAAGTTATAACCTACAAACGTGATGACGGCCTTGACCTAACTGGTACGCTTTATCTGCCAACTGATTATCAAGCAGGTAAGAAGTACCCTATGATTTTGTGGGCTTATCCTAGAGAGTACAAAGATAAGAGTAGCGCAGGCCAAAACACCCAAAACCCGAATGAGTTCACTTATCCGTTCTGGGGTTCGCCTATTTACTGGGTTAAAAAGGGCTATGTGGTGCTAGATGATGCTGCTTTCCCAATTGTAGGTGAAGGTGACGAAGAGCCAAACGATACCTTTAGAACTCAACTCGTTGCGAATGCCAAAGCTGCGATTGACGCGGTGGATAAGCGAGGCCTCATTGACCGAAATCGAGTTGCAGTTGGTGGTCACAGCTATGGTGCCTTCATGGTAGCAAATTTATTGTCGCACTCAGACTTGTTTGCAGCAGGTATTGCACGAAGCGGTGCTTATAACAGAACTCTTACGCCTTTCGGTTTCCAATCTGAAGAGCGTAGTTACTGGGAAGCACCTGAGGTGTATTACACTATGTCGCCATTTATGCATGCTGACAAAATGAAAACACCGCTACTCATTGTTCATGGTGACTCAGACAACAACAGTGGCACCTACCCAATGCAAAGTGAGCGTTATTTCAATGCACTTAAAGGCTTAGGTGCAACAGCTCGTCTGGTTATGCTGCCAAAAGAGTCACATGGTTATCGTGCCAAAGAGAGCATAATGCATCTGTTATGGGAGCAAGATCAATGGCTAGAGAAGTATGTTAAAAACAAAGCAGCTAAATAACCTGAGCTAAGGTTATTTAGGAAACCTAAAAAGCCTCTCAACCGTGAGGCTTTTTAATAATGTTTATCCTTAAAACGTTTATTAGCAAGGTCCTTTCCTTGATCCGCTTTATCTGCGGTTGCCAAGCTATCAAAGTCTGTGACATCTACATCTTTTCGGTACTCTCTAAAAAAATTGATTATCTTTTCAGGAAAGAGAAAGTAACCACGGTAACGACACTTTTTTTCAATCAAAATAACAAAAGTACGGATTGACACATACGCCATCCAAACCAATATTGGCGCAAAGAAAACCGGCAGGAGTTTAATTAGCCAAATTGAAAAGCCTAAGCAGACTAAGCACTTTGCTTTTATTTTCCACTCATCGGGAAAACCATAAAACTCAAAATAGTCGAGTCGATTTAAATACCACTTGCCGATTTTAGTCCCGGTTTCATTTTGATACTTATACTCACGACTCATACTTTTACTTCCTATAGATTTTATTAGAAGCTAGAACACCTTTTTAAGTTCAGCAATTTGCTCGTCGGTATAAGGCTTGGCAGGATGAAGCCCCCAAACAGGTTTTGGCCAAGCAACATCATTAGTAAAGCGAGCGATATGGTGAACATGTAGCTGAGGGACCATATTACCTAGCGCAGCAACATTTAGCTTATCTGGGCTAAATACCGCTTGTAATGTGCGGCTTAGCTGGGCCGACTCTTGCCAAAACTGAGCTTGTAGTGCTTCATCTAAATCAATGATTTCACGACAATCTTCAACACGGGGAACGAGAATAAACCAAGGGTACTGACTGTCGTTCATTAAGAGTACTTTACACAGTGGCCAATCAGCCAATTCAATGCAATCTCGTTGTAATTCAGGCGCTAATTCAAATGCCATTATAAAAATCCTCTTTCAATTATGTAGCTCACTTTATCCTAATACATTGCCAATGCCCATGCTTGCCGTTACCATCGCTCTACTTTTAATAACTAACAAGGTGATTTTGTGCGCATTACATTCAAATCAATGGCGCTAAGCTTACCGTTAATGGCCGCTGCAACCACAGCCGTTGCTCAACCATTAACTCTTGAGCGTATTTTTGATGATCCAGGTTTGGCTGGTAAAGCCCCTGTGCAACTTAAGTTTTCTCCTGACGGCAGTCGTGTTACTTACCTACAAGGTAAAGTGGATGACTACAACCGTTATGATTTATGGGAATACAACTTAAAAGACAACACAAATCGCCTATTAGTTGACTCTCAAGCACTTTTCTCAGGTCCTGAAACCTTATCAGACGAAGAAAAAGCCCGTCGTGAACGCCAGCGTATTTTTGGTCGTGGTATTTTAGAATACAAATGGTCAGCAGATGGTAAAGCGTTACTTTTCCCACTTAATGGCGACTTGTACTACTACCAAATTGCATCGGGCAAAAGCCGTAAGCTAACTAATACTGAAGCGTTTGAGACCGATGCCCGTTTCTCACCAAAAGGTAACTTTGTTTCGTTCATTCGTGAGCAAAATCTGTATGCCTTAGAGTTAAGCTCAGGTAAAGAAATTCAATTGAGCAAAGACGGTGGCGGCACCATTAAAAATGGTATGGCTGAATTCGTAGCGCAAGAAGAAATGAGCCGTATGACGGGTTACTGGTGGTCAGGTGATGAGAGCAAGATTGCTTTTACCCGCATCGATGAAAGCCCAGTACAAGAAGCCATTCGTAACGAAATCTATGCTGACGAAGTAAAGCTATTCAACCAACGCTACCCGTTCACAGGCACACCTAATGTAGAAATTGAACTGGGTGTGGTAAAGCTGAACGACCAAAAAGTAGATTGGGTTGACCTTGGCGAAGACAAAGATATTTATATTGCCCGCGCTAAGTGGTTAAAAGACAACAAAACACTGTCTTACCAATGGCAGAATCGCTCTCAGCAGAAACTTGAATTACGTTTCTACGACAGCAAACGCAAAACACAAAAAGTGGCACTGACTGAGACCAGCGATACGTGGATTAACTTGCACTTTGACCTTCGCTTCTTAAAAGACAAAAAGCATTTTGTTTGGGCATCAGAGCGCGATGGTTTTAAGCATCTTTACTTATACCGCACAGACGGCACGCTTATTCGCCAAATCACAAAAGGTGATTGGATTGTTGAAAGCATCAAGGCAATCGATGAGAAAAAAGGCATTGTTTACTTCTCTGGGCGTAAAGATACGCCATTAGAAAGCCACCTTTACAGCGTACCGCTATTCAAAAAAGGTCATATCACGCGCATCACTCAACCTGGTAGCTTCCACCGTGTTGTTGTTGCAAAAGATGCTAAAACCTTTATCAATAAGAGCTCATCAGTAAACAAACCAAGTTCGGTTGCTTTACGTAAAGTAAACGGTGATTTCATAACTTGGTTAGAAGAAAATAAACTAGATGACAAGCACCCACTGACACCTTACCTAAGCAACTTAGTTGAGCCAGAGTACGGCACACTGAAAGCAGAAGACGGTCAACTAATGCACTACCGTATCTTCAAACCTGCGAACATGGAAAAAGGTAAGAAGCACCCTGTTATGGTTAACGTTTACGGTGGTCCACACGCACAACGTGTAACTAATAGCTGGCGTAGCAAAAACTTATATTTCCAATACATGGCGCAACAAGGTTATGTGATCTTCCAATTAGATAACCGTGGTTCTTACAACCGTGGTAAAAAGTTTGAAGATCCTATCTACAAGTACTTAGGTGAAGTTGAAGTACAAGATCAGATCCGCGGCGTTGAGTTCTTACGCACACTAGATTATGTCGATGCAAACCGCATTGGTATCTATGGTCACAGTTACGGTGGTTACATGGCGCTTATGACCATGTTCAAAGCAGGCGACTACTTCCAAGCGGGTGTTTCTGGTGCACCAGTAACTGATTGGGCACTGTATGACACACACTACACTGAGCGTTATTTAGGTCACCCTGCCACAAATGCAAAAGGCTACGAAATGAGTGCGGTATTCCCGTATGCTGATGGCCTAAAAGGTCCACTGATGATCTATCACGGTATGGCCGACGACAACGTATTATTTACACACGCAACTAAGCTATTTAAGCAACTGCAAGACGATGCTAAGCCATTTGAAATGATGACTTACCCAGGCTCTAAGCACAGCTTACGTGGTAAAAAAGTACAAACACACTTACATCAGACGATCACAAACTTCTTTAATCGTCACTTCAACATGTAAGCGATGTGCTATTAATCACAACTTTTTTAAGCCGTCACTCATGTGACGGCTTTTTTATGCGCTAAATCATTCGCAACTACGCGTTTCCCTATTAATATAAAGGGAATTATAAAGATTAAGAGATCTTCATGCGCGAACAAGCCCTGATAGAAGCCAAGCAACTGCTCGCCAATGCCAAGATGGCTGTCCTGTCTACTCATTCCAATACTTTGCCAGGTTTCCCGTTTGGTTCAACAGTACAATTTTTTGCTAATACCAAAGGACAAGTCTATCTATTCATTAGCGATATAGCTCAGCACGCTAAAAACTTGTCTCATGACAACAAATTATCTCTGACAGTCTTCGAGCAAAAAGATAGTGATGACCCACAAATGTCGCGCTTAACTCTCGTCGCTGAGGCTACTAAATTTGCTAGAGATGACAGTGAGAGTTTAATCACCCAATTTGTTGAACACTTTCCAAGTAGCGAGCAATATAAAGATCTAACCGACTTTCATATTTGGGAATTGAATATGGTAAGAGCCCGTTTTATCGCAGGCTTTGGTAAAATATTTTGGTTAGAAATGGATGAATGGATAACTGATTAAATTAGAGTCCAGTTAGCGCTTTTTAAATAGCATCTGTTTCTTTTTAATCTTGATATTTTGAAAGGGCTTTATATAAGTCACTTTGCTCTATTGGCTTACCTACAAAGTGGTTAAAACCAACTTCTTTATATTTTTTTAAGTCTTCTTTCATCACATTAGCAGTTAGTGCTATCACTGTTTGTTCTGATGTCTCGCAGCGGATAAGCTTACACGCTTGTATTCCATCCATTATCGGCATTTGTATATCCATAAGAATAATATCAGGCTTTTTAGATCTAAAAGTATCAACGGCATCTTGGCCATTTTCGACAAATATTAGCTCTGCCCGAGTACTTAAAAGCATTGCTTTAATCACCATAGTATTAACGCTATTGTCTTCAGCGATTAAGATGGTTTGGTTACTTAAATCCGGTACCGAAACAACATCTTCATCTGAATCAATTTGCTTAACATTACTTTTCTGTAATGGTAAAAATACAACGACCTCAGTGCCTTCACCTTCCTGGCTCCTTGCTACTATCTCTCCCTTCATTAAATGCACCAAGTTTTGTGTAATTGCCATTCCTAAACCTGTGCCACCAAATTTACGAGTAACAGAATTATCTGCTTGAGCAAAACGCTGAAATAACGACTTTAAAGCAGACTCTGACATACCAACCCCTGTGTCGTTGACGCAAAACTCTATACCCTCAACCCCATTACGTTGCGCATTTACTACTTGAAGTTTAACACCGCCCTCTAGAGTAAATTTAACAGCATTTGATGCCAAATTAAGTAATATTTGCCTGACTCTAACAGGGTCGCCTCGCCATACTTGCTCTACGTCATCTGCAATACTTACGTCAAAGTAAATAGATTTACTTATTGCTATCGGGTTTAGATCTGAAGAGACAGATTCACATAATTTATGTATTGAGAAATCGACATCTTCAATGCTCAGTTGCTGAGCCTCAATTTTTGAAAAGTCTAAAATATCATTGATGATGGTTAATAGTGCGCGGCATGAAAATAAGGCTTTTGTGGTTAAATCAATATTTTGTTCTTTTTTCACATTACCTTGTAATACTTGCAGTGTGCCCATAATACCATTCAAGGGAGTACGGATTTCATGGCTCATGTTAGCAAGAAAATCTGATTTAGCTTGAGCCCCTTCTAATGCCTTATCGGTTAGTTCGTATTCCTTAGTACTGGCTGTAATTAATCTAAAAAAATAAACAAGTAATAATAAAATAAATACTACAACACTAACAATATGAACAATGAATGCGAAAAAAAAGTTTTGGTTCAACTTTTCGCTTTCTCGATGCAATCTAGCGCGGATTTCAGAATCAAATTCAGCCAATACATTTAGCGCAGGTTTATCATCAACTTTAACAACTTTGTCTATCTCTTCGCTTGTCTTTTTTTGCTCGACCAATCTTTCTATTTGTACCAGTTTATTTTCATAATCGGAAACAACGCTCAATAATTTTCTTAGAGATTGTTGGTTATATTGCTCATAACTTTCTAGCTTATGTATCACCACTTTAATATCTTCAATTGAGGTCTCTAGTTTAGGGAGGTATCTGTTGATGTCTTTTCTCAGCACTAGATTTTTAAAATCATGGATAAAACCACCATAACCCAAATGCTGCACTAACCTATCATGTAATGAATAAACCTCAGCAGCATCTTCAGAATAAAGACGCCACTGTTTATCAACTTGCTTATAAAAATAAAGCGAAGATAAAGTTAAAATAATGCCTATAGAAATCACTGCGCATGTATAGAGTACTAATTTTTTGCGCTGCTGATTGAGTTGATACATAAACTCTCGTTGTAGTTTAACTTCCTTAATCACTTAAATAATTAAAGTTGATAATGCCATTAAACTCCAATTCTATTTTAGTCCTTTATTTAATTTACTCTCTCCTCTCCAGCTTCATCCATTTCCACCCATTCAGTTTCTTCTAGGGCTGCTTTGACCCACTTTTGCAAAGCTGGACACTCAAGCACTCGCTGCATATAGGAGGTTGCCAACTCATTAAGCTCAATGCCATAAGTCTTAAGACGTAACACCACTGGCGCATACATGGCATCCACGATAGACCACTCACCAAATAACCAGCCTCGATGTTGCTCGTATTGCTCCGCGAATATTTGCTCAATACGATGAATATCGCGCTTTGCTTGTTCGCTTAAGACAAGTTTCCGCTTAGCACGGATATTCATAGGCATTTCATTACGTAAAGCGTTAAACCCTGCATGCATTTCAGATGCAAGCGCTCTGGCTTTGGCTCGTTGACTGATTTCACTCGGCCAACCTTTACCTGATAAATAAGTTTCACTTATATACTCACAAATTGCGAGAGACTCCCACACAAGGCTATCGCCATCCACCAAACACGGAACTTTTGCTGTAGGCGTGATATTTTTAAGCGTGTTAAAAAATTCAGGCGTTTCTAAATTGAGCTTAATCTCTTCATAATTAACACCTGACTTTTCTAGCATAAGCCAGGCTCTTAATGACCAAGTCGAGTAATTTTTATTGGCGATATATAGCTGCATAAATGATTTCCTTGTTAACGGCTTTGTTCTGTTTAAACGTCAAGGTAAGTATTTTTATAAACCTTGACTAACTGATTATTCTTATACAACCTATAAGAAATTCGAATAGGTACTCACAATGGATATTGACGCGCTGCGCAGCTTTTTAGCTTTTATAGATACAGGCAGTTTTACTCGTGCTGCAAAACAGGTGCATCGCACCCAAGCTGCAGTGAGTATGCAGATGAAAAAGCTCGAAGAAGATGTCGGTAAATGCCTATTTGAAAAACAAGGTCGATTATTAACCCTAAGCCAAGATGGTCGCCAGTTTAGTCACTATGCAAAACAACTCTTGCAACTCCATGATGAAACTTTACAGACGATGCGACACAGTGCGAGCAATACGCTGCTCAGACTGGGTTGCCCTGATGATTATGCCGACAACCTTTTACCTGTGCTGATTAAGCTCCTGCATGCGCAATTTAGTAACTTAGACTTAAGAGTAACTTGTTTACCAAGTTTTAAAATCAAACAATTATTGGATGCGGGCGATTTAGATCTGGGGCTTATTACCCGCTCTCCCGACTCCGAAGAAGGCCAACTTATATACCAAGATAAAGGTGTATGGGTGTATAACCCAGAGCACAGCGCGCACCTAAAAACACCTTTGCCGATTGCAGTATTTCAACCAGATTGTCGCTTTCACCAAGGTGCCATCGAAGGGCTAATGAAAGCAAAAATTCCTTTTCAAGTCGTCGCGAGTTGTAGCAGCCTTGCGGCTTTACTGGGTTTAGTAAAACAAGGTGTCGCCATCGGTGCAATCGCAAATATATCTACCGCAGACTATAGCGTGTTAAGTAACGCTGAGTTACCCACTTTACCCGGTGCTAATGTAGCTTTGATCCGCAGTCAAAGTCTGCGTAATCCAGTTTCCCAAGAGATTTATGAACAACTCAGTCAGACTATGAGAGCGTTTGCTATAAACTCGCTATAAAAAATGAAATATCTACACATCAGCTTTGACACTTTTTCACATTCTCATACATTCCGCCTACAACCGCTGACATTCCTCCAACAGACTCTAACAAGCTTGCGCTCTACTATGAGCACATCAAAACCAAACAGGAATGTTCATCATGAAAACTCGCGCACTATTATTAATGGCTTTATTATCATCAACGACTCTAATGGGCCAAGCTCAAGCATCTGAAGAAAAACACAAAGTTGGTATTCAACTTTCTGGTGGTGGTGCAGAATATAAAGGCTCAAGTAAAGACGGCGACGGTGTAGGCCAAGCATACCTTTATTATAACTACCAGTTTTCACCAATGTTGGCTTTAGAAGTCGGTTTAAACGGCGGCAGTGAAGCTGACGACTGGGAATGTACAGACATCGATGATAATAAATTCACGTGTAAAAATAACGACAAGCCGCTGTTTAACTTAGATGCGAATAAATTAGAGTACGGTAACCTAGTCGTTGCAGGTAAAGGTGAGTACTACCTAACAAAAAACAATAGCCTTTATGCTAAGTTAGGTGCGAACTTCTACGACTACGACATTAAACAAAACAGCAAAGTGCTGAATTCAGATGACGGCGTAGGCTTATTTGCAGAACTTGGCTGGGAATATGACTTCAGCAATGGTCTCGGTATCAATGCATCATATCAGTACATGGATATGGGTGATTTAGATACTTATACACTAGGTGTAGGTTTAAGTTATCGCTTTTAATCAAAAGTAATAAAGGTCTGCAATTGCAGACCTTTATTATTTGAAGCTAGTTAATTAAACACTAAGCATCGATCAATTGCTGCTGTAATTGATGGATTTCATCACGTAACTTGGCCGCTTTTTCAAACTCTAGCTCTCTAGCATGATGCATCATTTGTGTTTCAAGTGCGCTGATCTGCTCTGCAATTTGTTTCGGATCTAGATACCCCGCTTTAGGCTCTGCCACTTTTGCAGGTACCGGTGAGCTTGATGACTCATCGACACTTTCACCGACATCCATCACATCCGTGATTTTCTTATTCAATGCCGTTGGCACTATGCCGTGTTTTTCATTATAAGCTTCTTGTATTGAACGACGACGCTCGGTTTCTTCAATGGCTTTTTTCATCGATTTGGTGATCACATCACCATATAAAATTGCTTTACCATTTAAGTGACGTGCCGCTCGACCAATAGTCTGTATTAATGAGCGCGCTGAGCGTAAGAAGCCTTCTTTGTCTGCATCAAGAATTGCGACAAGAGACACTTCTGGCATATCGAGACCTTCTCGAAGTAAGTTAATGCCCACTAGCACATCAAATACGCCCTTACGTAAGTCGCGGATGATTTCCATACGTTCAACGGTATCAATGTCGGAGTGTAAATAACGAACTTTCACATCATGGTCATTCAGGTAGTCAGTTAAGTCTTCAGCCATACGCTTAGTTAAAGTAGTCACCAAGACGCGCTCTTTTTTCTCAACACGTTTATAAATCTCAGAGAGTAAATCGTCTACTTGTGACCCAACCGGGCGTACTTCTAATTCAGGATCAAGTAAGCCCGTCGGACGAATAACCTGCTCAGCTACGTCACCATTTGATTTCTCTAGTTCATAATCACCAGGTGTCGCTGATACATAAATCGTTTGTGGAGAAATCGCTTCAAACTCATCGAATTTTAGCGGTCGGTTGTCCATCGCCGATGGCAAACGGAACCCGTATTCAACTAAGTTTTCTTTCCGGCTTCTATCACCTTTATACATGGCGCCCACTTGAGAGACGGTCACATGAGACTCATCGATGATCATTAACGCATCATCAGGCAAATAATCGAGTAACGTTGGAGGCGGCTCACCCGGCGCACGGCCAGAAAGATAGCGGCTATAGTTTTCGATGCCTGAGCAATAACCAAGCTCGGTCATCATTTCAATATCGTATTGTGTACGCTGAGCAACTCGCTGTTCTTCAACTAAGCGATTGTCATCGAGAAGGCGCTTTCTTCTGTCTCTTAGTTCATCTTTTATTTTTTCAATGGCATCTAAGATTTTCTCCCGGGGAGTAACATAGTGGGTTTTCGGATAGATAGTTGCACGAACGATGTGTTTTTCAATGGCTCCCGTAAGCGGATCAAACAAGCTCAAACGCTCGATTTCATCATCAAACATTTCAACACGCACACCAATATCGTCCGATTCTGCAGGGAAGATATCGATCACCTCGCCTCTTACACGATAAGTACCCCGACTGAAATCAATGTCGTTACGAGTATATTGCAGCTCAGCTAACTTTCGAAGGATGTCGCGTTGGTCAACTGTATCACCGACTTTCAGCAGTAACATCATCTGCATATAAGAATCAGGATCGCCCAGACCATAAATCGCTGACACAGACGCAACAATAATGGTGTCTCGTCTTTCTAATAACGCTTTGGTTGCCGATAAACGCATTTGCTCGATGTGTTCATTTATCGACGCATCTTTTTCTATAAAGGTGTCACTTGCAACCACATACGCTTCAGGCTGATAGTAGTCATAATATGAGACAAAATACTCGACTGCATTTTCAGGAAAGAACTCTTTCATCTCACCATATAGCTGTGCCGCCAAGGTTTTATTGTGTGCAAGAATAATGGTCGGGCGATTCAGATTACTGATTATATTTGCCATGGTAAAAGTTTTACCCGTTCCCGTTGCACCCAATAAAGTTTGATGTGCAAGACCCGCTTCTAAACCATCGCACAATTGCGCGATAGCCGTTGGCTGGTCACCATTTGGTGAAAACTCGGAGTGAAGTTTAAATACATCAGTCATGTTTTAATTCCTGCTCAGGCACAGATTGCATACGGTTTAAACTCGCGCAGAACCAATTGTAGGCGACAATGGCTGTGACCAAATTACCGATTGCAGCACCAATAAATAACCCTTTCAGACCTGCTAAATGCGATCCTAAATAAGCGAATGGTACGAAAAACACAAACAATCTGATCACGCTCAGTAACAAGGCATTCATTGGTTTGTGAAGCGCATTGAATGAAGAATTACTTAAGATGATCACCCCTTGAAAACCGTAGCTCAATGGCATGATATAAATAAACAGCTCAATGATGCGTTGAACTTCTTTTTCAGCACCAAAGGTTTGACTAATTAAGCCTGAACAAATGAGTAATACGATATAAATAGCAAACTGCCAAACCATTACGAACTTTAATGTAGTTTTATAGGCTTCTGTCACACGCTGATAATTCTGCGCCCCATAATTTTGACTGACAAAAGGCGGTAATGTCATCGACAATGCAAGTACCACTAAACTCGCGATAGATTCAATGCGGCTACCTACACCAAAAGCTGCAACCGCTTCAGGCCCATAAGTTGCGACAATCGCTGTCATAACAGCCATGGCGATAGGTGTCAGCATATTCGCGCCTGCTGCAGGAAAACCAATTTTTAAGATTTTCTTCACAGCCTGCATAACACCCTGCTCTCCAGGGCTAACACTGAGTAGGCGCTTTTTCACTGCGAGTAAATAAAAGATAATGCCTACAGCCACAGACCAAGCAATGACACTGGCAATCGCGGCACCTTGAACACCTAGTTCAGGGAATGGGCCTATACCGAAAATAAGCAAAGGGTCGAGGATCGCATTTATCAAACCCGCAGCACCCATAATAATACTTGGCGTTTTAGTATCACCACTGGCACGTAGTACTGAATTACCAATCATAGGTGTGATTAAGAATACGCTACCCAAGAACCAAATAGACATATAGTCATATATATGTGGCATTACTTCAGCGTGAGCACCAAGTAGTTTAAAAATCGGCTCTATCATTAAAAAGCCAAATAAAGACAACAAGAACACCATCACTGCTGATAATAAAAGTGCAATGGTGGCATCAAACTTTGCCTCTTCGACTTTATTCGCACCCAGCGCTTTGGCAATCACCGCAGACGTACCGATACCCAAACCTATTGCAAGGCTAATGACCGTGAAAGTAACTGGGAAAGTAAAACTAACAGCAGCAAGCTCTTCAGTCCCTAACATACTAATAAAGAAAGTATCGACTAAATTGAACATCATCAGCGTGATCATGCCAAATATCATGGGAATGGTCATACGTTTGAGTGTGGACGGGATGTCCCCTTCAAGGATGTCATTGGAGACCTGAGACTGCTGCGCTAATGCCATATTAAATAGTAACCTTAAGATAAGCCCGACCAGTGGATTGAGCATTCTAGATCATCATGAAAACTAAACCCAGAGGATCGTGATCATTTATCAACAATAAATATTAATTGAACTCTGAGATCTTCACTTTTGAGTCGTTTAAACCCATCTATGCACCAAAAAAGCACAAAAACACCTTCCATAAGCACTTACTAACCTGTCGCTTTAGTAGTCACTGAGATTTTTTTGCACAAGTATGACGCTTATTTGACTATAAAAAATACTGCAATGAGCAAAAACCACCCAAACCAGAACAAAAAACAACAACCCATTGTTTTTATTGAACTAAAAAAATTTAGCAAAAAGTATTGCAAAGCTCCTAAAGCCCGACACATATGGCTTTGCAATACTTTTTAAAGATTAATAAACAATGTTATCCACAGATTCTGTGGGTAAGTGTCATAAAGCTAATAAAATAAAGACTTATAGCGCGATCAAAAGATCAGAAATACATCAATGGAAAAGGATCTTTGCTTCATTTATATGACAGAAAATGATCTTTAGTCATACATGTTGATAACTTTAAAGTTATCAACATGCGAATTCACCGTCTTAATATGTTCATATCACTTTTGTAACCCCTTATTTTAAAAGGCCAAATAGTAATCAGTAAAAAATTCTATGCTTCAAAACCTCTCTCTGTGTCTATTTTCTGCGCTGCACGAATAAATGAAACAAACAATAGTCTTCATAAATTATTGATCATGATCTTGATTAAAGAAGAAAACACCAGATCTCATTAAAAAGTTATATTTAAGGCCTTTGAGCAAAATATGACTCATACTGCGCAAAATAAACATTTTTAACTTTTTTAATCTCCGCAAAGTCGCTTTTTTGGATCTTTCCTACCTCCACAGAGTAAATTTGCGTTAAAAAATCGGCAAATCGGATATAAAATCAGCGGATAAACGGATTTTTTAAATTTCTGTCATTTTATTTGTTGACACCTTGGCAAGGGGTCATTAATATTTCGCCCCGTTGAGAGACACGCTTCCCCCTTAGCTCAGTTGGTTAGAGCGACGGACTGTTAATCCGCAGGTCCCCCGTTCGAGTCGGGGAGGGGGAGCC
>NZ_JBWVBR010000029.1:0-29600 GCF_056629255.1 Pseudoalteromonas sp. NFXS53
GTGCTCATCTCAATGAACTGCGAAGCTTCGCTTCGGTTTCATTTCGTCCATGTGAAAGTAGAACATCGCCAGCAAAGATTGCCCCAGCTAGGCGCCCCCGAGCACTTAAAGAAACCCGTTGCAGCAATGCAGCGGGTTTTTTGCTTTTGAGTGCTAAATCGTCCCGCACGGTGATGAGGCAATGCTCGGTGATAAAAAGACGAATTAGCGCAAGGTGAAACGAACAACCTTCACTGAAGCTACTTCTTCGTTCTGAAACATTTTTCATAAGCGCAAATAACTAAACCCTTACCTTCAGTTAAACTAGCTCACTTCACCTTGCGCGAAAGAAGCTCTCTCACTACGTTCGCAGTCGCTAATTTTGCACCTATTTGCACTTAATTCCTTTATCATTAAACACATTAGAGATCTTCAGCGTATTAAGCGTTTTAATTAATTGAAAGGTATTGGTTTGGAATCCTTCAAAGAGATTTATCAAAGGGCATGTGAAAGAAAGTTAGGTGAGCAAAATTTAAAGTTGTTGATATCTACCCCACTGACGAAGCAAGAGTTGTTGTCACACTCAGATTCGCTTTGGCTTGAAGCGTTTACTAAGAAAGTATTTCAAAGTGGTTTTTATTGGTCAGTGATCAATGCGAAATGGCCGGGTTTTAGAGAGGTTTTTTGGCAGTTTGATATCGATGCATTACTGATGATGTCGCCTGAGCAACTCGAAGAGAAGTCACAGGATGAGCGTATCATCCGTAACTTCAAGAAAGTACAAACGATTCCACATAACTGCTACATGATCTATGAAATTGCACAAAAACATGGCTCATTTGCTAAATTTGTTTCCGATTGGCCTGAAGATAACATTATTGGCCTTTGGGCTGAACTAAAGAAACAGGGTGCGCGATTAGGCGGTAACACAGGGCCTTACGCATTACGTGCTATGGGTAAAGACACATTTATTTTATCTCGAGATGTAGAGTCTTATCTTAGAGCACACAAAATCATTGACGGTGGTTTGCAAACAAAGAAATCTCTTACTGCAATTCAGTCTTTTTTTAATAAGCTAGCAGAAGAAAGCGGTTGGTCTTTAACTGCGCTAAGCCAGCTTATTGCTTATAGTGTTGGTGATAACTACGTTAATGTAGATGGGGGTGAATAATGAAGAATGATTATGCGGCAATTACAGAAGGCTTTGCTGTTGATTATCCGATGGCTCGACCAAGTTCAATTAAACTCGTTTTATTTAATAAAGAGCTGTTTGAAAGGTTAGAGTTAAATTGGACAGAAGAAGAAATGATCTCTTACCTTTCAGGCTCAAGTAGCATTGAGGGCATTCCAGCATCTGCATTAGCCTATTCAGGTCATCAGTTTGGTCATTTCAATCCAACACTTGGAGATGGTAGAGCGCACTACCTAGGAACTACTCAGGGTAAGAATCTCTTTGATTTACAATTAAAAGGCTCTGGGGCAACACCATTTTCTCGTGGCGGCGATGGCCTTTATGCACTTGGTCCAGCAGTGCGAGAGTTTGTGATGAGCCAAGCTATTCAGTCACTTGGGGTTAAAACGACAGAATGTTTGTCTGTAATCACAACAGGTAATGATGTTTATAGGCAGGGCTATGTGCCAGGTGCGGTAGCTTGCCGTGTGGCATCTAGCCATATACGGGTTGGTTCTTTTCAATATTTAGCGTTACAGCAAGATAAATCGGGCATGGAACGTTTATTAGAACTTGCGATTAAGCGTCATTACCCACAAATTCAATCTGAAGGTGATGATAGAGTATGTGATTTCCTAAAGCATGTTTGTAACAACCAAATCTCATTGATTATTGATTGGTTAAGAGTGGGCTTTATCCACGGAGTTATGAATACCGATAATTGTTTGGTGTCTGGCGAGACCATCGACTTTGGGCCGTGCGCCATGCTTGAGGCTTTCGATTTCAATGCTGTATTCAGCTCTATAGATAAACAAGGTCGCTACGCATTTGGTCAGCAACCAAATATCGCCCACTGGAATTGCGCACGATTAGCAGAATCTCTGATGTTAATTATGGCGTGTGATGAAGATCAAGCGCTCGAAAAGCTGACCGGTGTGCTGAGTGATTTTTCTAAGTCTTTCAACGCAGCCTATCATACTATGTGGGCACAGAAATTAGGGTTACCAGATTGGCGTGATTCAGATAGCGACCTACTCTCGGAATTGTTGGTGTTAATGAAGAATCACCAACTAGATTACACCAATACTTTTGCTGCATTGACTTCATTGGCAATAAACAAAGAAGTACTGTTTACGCTCCCTGCAGAATTGCATGAATGGGTAGCAAAATGGCAAACAAGGATCTCAGTGTTTGATGTTGCCGAGGTGGCTACTTTGATGTCAAAGGCAAACCCAGCCATTGTGCCTCGTAATGAGTTAGTCGAAAAAGTCATAGAGGAATTTTATGAAAAAGGACACAGCCCTTTACTTGAAAAGTGGCTACCTATGTTAAATAACCCATATGATTATCAAGAATATGACCAAGTATTTACTGCGCGTCATTCGAAACCTGAAACCTATCAAACTTTCTGCGGTACATAATGCAAATCAGTTCTGGTGAACCGCTAAATTGGCAAACAATTAAACAGGGTGTGCTTGCACATCGTAAGTCGCTTATTTATGCCCATATCATTGCACTATTGGCCGCACTGGTCAGTGTGCCTATACCCTTAATGATGCCCTTATTAGTAGATGAAGTTCTACTCGAAAAGCCAGGCGCAGCCATTGAGTTTATGAATACGCTTTTGCCTGATTCTGCACACAATGCAGTTGGCTATATTCTCTTTGTTTTATTGAATGTTGTGCTGATGCGATTATCGGCATTGGTATTGGGTGTTTTACAATCTCGACAATTTACCATTATTGGGAAAGACATCAGTTTTCAAGTTCGCAGTTTGCTGTTAAATCATTTGCCATTAGTACAACTCAAAGAATATGAAACGCAAGGTGGTGGCGCGATCAGTTCTCGCTGTATTACTGATGTTGAAACACTTGATAACTTTATTAGCCAAACCTTGTCACGGTTTCTAATTAGCTTGTTAACTATTATTGGCACCGCAGTTATTTTGCTTTGGATAGACCTAACATTAGGAGCCATTATTCTTCTGTTGAACCCTGCTGTTATTTATTTCTCAAGACAGTTTGGCAAACGTGTTAAAGATCTAAAGAAAAAAGAAAATGGCGCATTTGAGGCGTTTCAATCGTCACTGGTAGAAACTTTAGATGCGATTGCGCAGTTAAAAGCAATTCGCCGTGAAGGAAAATATTTCGAGCAAGTAAAAGCAACAGCAAAAGATCTAAAGCATTATTCTGTTCAATCTCAATGGAAGACTGATGCAGTTAGTCGTCTTAGTTTTACTATTTTCCTACTCGGTTTTGAGGTGTTTAGAGCCATTGCGATGATCATGGTGGTGTTTGCAGACCTAACGGTTGGGCAAATTTTCGCGGTGTTTGGTTACCTCTGGTTTATGATGGGGCCAGTGCAAGAGCTATTAGGTATGCAATATGCCTACTATGGTGCATCCGCTGCATTACAGCGTTTGAACCAAGTATTTGCTTTTGAGACGGAGAAACCTGCAGCGACTCCAAGTGTTAAAGCATTTAAAAATCCGCAAGTAGATATTCGTTTTGAACAGGTTCACTTTGGTTATCACAGTGAGCAACCGGTACTAAAAAACGTTTCTATGCATATCCCAGCGGGTAAGAAAGTTGCGGTTGTCGCTGTTTCTGGCGGCGGTAAATCAACGTTAGTGCAATTGCTACTAGGCTTATATGAGAAGCAATCTGGCAGTATTTTTATTGATGATAAACAAATAGAGCAAATTGGTTATCTACAAGTAAGAGAGCATGTTGCGACCGTACTGCAACAGCCCGTAATGCTTAATGCTTCAGTGAGAGAAAATCTATCAATGGGCGGCCAGTTTACTGATGAGCAATTGTGGCAAGCTTTGGCCACTGCTGAGCTAACTGAAACCGTAGAAAAGTTAGATGAACAACTAGATGCTTTAATTGGCCGTAATGGAGTGCGTTTATCAGGTGGTCAAAAACAGCGCTTAGCAATCGCTAGAATGGTATTGGCAGATCCTAAAGTGGTTATTCTAGATGAAGCAACATCAGCATTAGATATAGAGACCGAAGCAAAAATTCATCGCAACTTAACTCAGTTTTTAAAAAATCGAACAACTCTGATTATTGCTCATAGACTCAGCGCAATTGCTCAAGCTGATTTGATCTATGTATTAGATGATGGTGAAGTATCAGCGTTCGGTGATCATAATACACTGATAAGACAGGAAGGTTTATATCAGACGCTATTTTCTCATCAATTGTAATGTGAATGTTGAATGAACAATTTAATATTAAAGTATTAAGTAAAGATTAAGCTTGGCTCTTCTACTATAATCACACACAAGCGACGAACTGAGTTGCTTATCTTGATTATAAATGGGGAATGACAATGAAATTTAAAATGCTAAGCCTTGCAGTAGCTATTCTAGCTACATCAGCAGTTAATGCTAAAGAGCAAAAGGAAGGTGTATACCTTGGTGTATTCGGCGATTACTACAAAGCTAAGTGGCAACAAATGCGAGATGCAGCGGGTGTAAATGTTGACGACTCAACATCATGGGGTGCAGAGCTAGGTTATCGTTTTAACGACTATTGGAGTGCACGTTTAGAGTACGCTGATATGGATTTTGATTTGTCCGGTTCAAAAACAGGTTCTTTAAGTGGCGATCGTTTTGGTGTTGACGGACTTTATCACTTTGATGGTGGTCCTTTCTATGCATTGTTTGGCCTGAAATCAATCGATGCTTTTACATCAAATACATTTGCTAATGTAGGTGCAGGCTATCGTCATCATTTAACTGATAACTTATTTGTAAATGCTGAAACAGCACTCTACCAAGGTTTAGATCGCGGTTATACAGATGTAGGTGCAAAATTAGGTATTAACTATGCGTTTGGCGCTACTTCTTCAAAGCCTGTTAAAGCAGCACCTGCACCAATTGCTAAGCCTGAACCAAAGCCTGTTGTTCAAGCTCCTAAAGATGCAGACAAAGATGGCATCATTGATGCTGAAGATCGCTGTGCTAATACGCCTATGACGGATGCGGTAGATGCGAGTGGCTGTACGCTTTACAAAGATGAAGAAGTGACAGTGAGTCTATTAGTTCGCTTCCCAAATAATAACTCAGCTGTTTCTCAGCAATATTTGAATGACATTGATGCAGTAGTGAAATTCTTAAATGAATTCCCTGAGACAACGGTACGTTTAGAAGGACATACATCTGCAGTTGGTAAGGCAGAATATAATAAATGGCTTTCTCAAAAGCGTGCAGATTCAGTTGCTAAGCAATTAATCTCAGAAGGTATTGATGCAAGTCGAGTAAGTGCAATTGGTTACGGGGAAGAGCGTTTAAAAAATACAGCTAACACTGAAGAAGCACATGCACAAAATAGACGTGTAGAAGCGAAATTAATTTCGGTTAAACGTGTAAAAGTGAAGCGCTAAAATAAAATACACTTATAAATACTAAAGCCAGCTTATGCTGGCTTTTTTGTACAATATTTGCGGGCTTTTTAAGTTTAAAACTCTAAATAAGCAACTTGTTTGAGTAAGGAGCTAACAATACCATTATCAAAATTACGCTTCTTTTAAACGATATGGCGGCCATTGAAAAAGGGTTGGTGCGACTTTGTTCAGTTACCATCAATGACTTAATTATTGATGTAAGCGTATTCGGACTTTCTTACTTTATTAAGCTTCTGTTAATAATCTTTCTTGACTAAGTGCTTGGGTGTATTAAAATTGTTCAACAAATGTAATAAGTTGTAATCAGGGATTGAGCTACACTTAACCTTGAATTACTCACTTTTAGCTCAAGGTTTAATTATGAAAAAGGCTTTTCTCCTTTCTAGCATTCTACTTTCAACTTCTGCCGTTGCTGCTCCAAATCCATCTTTTAGTGAAGTGCGTTTAGGTTTCGAGTCCGTCGACTATAGCGAGCAATTAGACAATGTTGCAGGTATTACGGATTTAAAACAAAAGGCTTCTGTTACTAATCCTGCTATTCGTCAGCTTTCTTATACTGGTATTGATGACGACTGGGGGTTTTATATTGCCAGTGCAGCAACTATCGCAACGTCTATTGATACTGAAGTATGGACGGCTGAGAAGTTTGGTGATGTTCAGCAAAATGACTTTAAAATTAAAGCGAATGAAATTGCTTTGTCTATGGCATATAACTTAAGCAAATCAGTGCAGCTAACTTTTGGAACACGCATTCATACGTCTAGCTTTACGCGTTCAAGCTTTAAACTAGGAGCTGGTGCAAACAGTTTTGATGAAGCTTTAAAAGCGCTAGGTGAGGGAGATGATTTACCAAGGTTCGATTTACCAGGACAGCGCAAAGAGGCTACAGATATTCTTGCCAACAATCCGAACTATTTAACACCGGTTGTTTCTATTACCGAAGACCAAATGGGTATATTAGGCGCTGTAGGCATTCGTTACGATAGCCGTTTGGCTGACACTTTCAATAATGTGAGTTGGTATGCAGAAACAGAAATAAGCACGCCATTTTACTCTCGAACTCAAAATACCAGTATCGAATCTGTGACACTAACAGATAGCTTTAATGGTTGGGGTGTGATGGGTAGAGCGGGGGTACGTTACCAACTTATGGACCATATTGCATTGATGGTTGGTGTAGATGCGCAATATAAAGAGCGCGATAAAATTTCAGAAGAAGTAGATGGCCGTCGTAGAACAGTACCAAATATTAAATTTGAAAATGTATCAATTTCAGCGGGCGTACAATGGAGCTATTAAAAATGAGAAGAACAGCGATTGTTGTGGCTATAACTGCTTTGTCCTTGTCTGGCTGTAAAACACTCGATGCTGTACCTGGAGGGTTAGGTGATTTAGTCGGCAGTAAACAAGTCGATCAAGCACAAGTTCAAGCAGCCTATAGCAAAGCTCAGGAGGCTTACACATCAGCGAAAACAGCGATGCAAAATGCCTCGTCTCAATCATTAAGTGATTATGATCCCGAGCGTGTTCAAGATGCCAAGAAAATCTGGAGTGATTTACAAGAAGAGTTTGCTGAGCTTCAGGCTAAGCCTGAAAGGGCCTTAGATAAAGCATCTTTATTTTCTTCGAATACGGTTGCTGACGAAGTCATGGAGCAGTCACAAAATATCATTGCGTTGATCACAAGTGCTGAGAATTCAAAAAATGCCATTGTTGCTGTTCTAGAACCTATCAGAGCTCACTTTTTAGTTTTGGACAATATTGAAACGCAAAAGAATTTCTCAAAACAATATACACAATTAGTTGAGCGCCATGATGAATTGAAAGCGCTTTTAATTGAAGGTGAGAAAGCCAAAGTTGAAGGATATTTACCTGAATTTAGTCAGCGCTTACATAACCTCGAACAAGATGCTGTAGAGCAGTTTTATTTAGGCGAAGTGTTTTCACAGTTAAAGTCACTAGCTAATTCAGAAAAATCAGAGGTTTTGCCATCTGTATATGCTGATGTAAAAGGCACAGCCGAAACAGCCCAAACGTTTGCAAGAAATAACGTTCGAGACTATGACGGAATTAAAGATAAAACGCGACTTGCTGAGCTGCAAATACAACGTATTAATAGCCTTTTCTCTGAGCATAAATCACGAGAGCAGGCACTTAAGAGCGAGAGTGTAGAGGCACAACTTCTGGCGCTTGAAACACAATTATTTCAACTAACTCAAAAAGCTGGGTTGGGAGACTTAAGACATTTAAGCTTTTCAGATCAATTAAATGAACTGAAAAAAGCATTATAATAATTTAAAATACTTCAATAATTTCATAACAATATAAAATATATTTGCAAAGGGACTTACAAATTCTATTGATATGGAATTTGCCCTTGCATACATATTTGGAAATGGAGACCACAATGCGTATGCATCTATCAAGAAAGTTCGCACTGAGCTTGTTATCGACAAGTTTAATGCTCACTGGCTGTGGAGGAGGGAGTGATGATACTCCTGATTCTAGTGGTGGCGGTACCCCGCCTCCGGCCCCTGAAAATAAAAAACCGACCGTCACCATAGAGGCACTGACAGAGGCCAAAGAGCAAGTTGCTTTTACACTGAAGGCAACGGCAAGTGATGAAGATGGTTCTGTTGAGTCTTTTTCTTGGACACATGATTCTCAATTAGATTTAAAACCTGAAAATACAGATTCAGAGTCTGCGACTTTCACCGTGCCTGATATATCAGAGGATATAACAGTAGGCTTCACGGTAACTGTCACCGATGATGACGGTGAAACAGCTTCTTCGACTCAATCGGTTACAATTAAGCGTAAAGTTTCCAGTGTGACGATCACAGGTATTGTAACCGACGGGCCAATTGAAAATGCATTAGTCACAGTGACTGCGGGTAATAGCACTGTGGATGCTCAAGCGGATGACAAAGGCGCTTATTCAATTACTGCCATCGTGGATGAAAGTGAAGTTGATCAGCTTGTTACTTTAACAGCTAAGGGTCAGCCAGACTCGACAAAAGCATTTGTTGAGTTTAAATCTCAGTTGCCTTCAACCAATACACTGCAAAGTTTGGCGGGTGATGATGCCGTTTTAACAAAAGAAGAAAGTTTTGCGGTTAATGTTACTAACGTATCAACAGCTGAGTATGCGCTACTACAGCGTGATGGTGGAGCACCACAAAATGAAGCTGAGTTAGAAAACCGCCTAAAAGGTATCGATGCGCAAGAAAAATTAGAATTAGCTGCGTTGATCAAAACGGTTGTTGATTATGGTGTTGAGTTACCTGATGACGTTAAATCAACGCTTGACCTTGTTACAAGCGAAGAAAATGCAGAAAAAACAAAAACTGAAATTCAGAAAACTCAACCTGAAGTTTTAGAAAAAGCACTTAAAGACATCAAAGAAGATGAAGAGCTACTTGAAGCCGTGTCAGGAAGCTTACTTGGTGACTTTATTATTAATAAGCCACGTGCGTATAATAACCGAGCAATCCACCTTACCTTAAACGGTGCAGATGAAGGTGCGACTTCTGGTGAAGCGGTTATTTCAGCTAGCCAAGCTGTAAATACTACATGGGAAGTCATCGACGGTGTAGTAAAGGTTGACTTAACGGAAGACAATCTGCTGCTTGACAGTTGGACTGATGGAGCTAAAAAGCACGAGAAGAGACTCTCATCACTCGAGTTTTCGTTACTAGAAGATAAAGACGCGTTCACAGTTATTGAAATCAGTAAGGCTGATGTCGAACAGTACGAAAACGGTGAACAAAAAAGCGTTATCAGTTCCGGTCCTCTTTTAGGGGTAGCGAATCTATTCAAAAAATCAGAGACCTTTGCGCTTGATGCGCAGGCATGGCAAGGCACATGGGCAATTCAAAGCTTCAATGACAACCAGCAAGACGATGAAGTATTCGTTTTTACGATTGACTCTGAAGGTAATATTTCTGACGAAGATGGCTCTACTTTAGGTTGGACGCTTGATGCAAATGGCCAATTAACCATTACCTACAACGATGAAGGCACTGAACAGGTTATTACTTTCTGGCTCACGAAAGAGTGGAAAGAAGATGCAGTTTATCAAGCCGTTGGTTTAGATAACAGCGGTAAGAAAGAAACCTTCTATGGTCTTTTTGTTAAGCTAGATGACGTCGAAATCAATGAGGAAAATATTGTTGGTCGTTGGCGAGTTGGTTTAGGCCATACAATGGACGACTATGATGTCAATATTCTACCAGATCTAAGTGTAGAAGCGGGTTTAAACCGCACATCTATGGTGGCAAGGGTTGAAGATAGTGTTATTCATCGCGGTGTTTATAGCATTGATGGTGAAAACGTAGATTTCTGTGATACCAGCGAAGAAAACTGTACGGCTTACTACAGAAGCGAACTAGAAATTCTGAATACGAATGACGATATCTGGTTTGGTTATCACCAAGAGTGGCGTGCAAACAGCCAAGGTGAATTAGAGTTATCTGATGCAGGGCTATACATATATGAGAAGACAGACCTTGCATATGATGAGTTTGAAGCTGAGATGTTGGCATTTGATGCCACATTAAATTATTTCGATGGAGAAAAATACGCAAAGTTATCTATCTCGCCAAATGTTGATAATAGCTATAGTGTGACCATTGATGGCGTAACGTATGTCGCACAACTTGTTGAAGGTGCGCTTGAATATACTTATACCGATGGCGTGACATATCGCATTTCATTAGAAGGCTATGAAGCCGGTGCGTTATCTGTGTGTCTTTTCGATAAGTCTAAAGGCTGTGATCCAGACACAAACCTATTAACACTTAACACCGCTAAACCTAGCTTTACAGTCGAAACCAATGTAGGTGATAACGGTAAAGTGACACCGGAGCAGGCTGAGCTGCTTTATGATGAGCATATTGCATTATCAATTTTACCTGACTTTGGTTTTGCCATAGATCAGGTCACAGGCTGTAGTGGTACGTTGCAGGGCAGACAGTATCTTATTGGTGAATTGACTGAGAATTGTCAAGTTGACGTAACCTTTAAAGAGTCTGATGCGTCAAGTGATGGCGTGATCAGCGACTTAACCTTCTACAATCCCGATTACTATCGTGGCAGCGTTTATCAAGTGACTCTGAAGAACGATGGCACCGCGACATTGTCAAGTTCAGATTATTCGGTCGATGCGCTATGGAGCGACGAAGAAGGTGTAATCAAGGTCACACCAATTGATGAGCTTATCACTTGGAATAATGATTATTTAGGTGACTATCGAGGTTGGAAAGAGGTACTTGAGAGCATTGAGTTTGAAATTATTGATGCAAAAGCACAAGAGTATGAGTTGACAGCCAATATTACTCGCTATAACTCACAAGATGGTCAACCAACCGATGAAGAGTCTCGGCCAAATAGCTTTAACACGTTTGCATTTAATTCAAGCGACTTAGGTTTACCTTTCCCTGAACTCGTGGGTAAAGAGTGGAGCTTATCTGTATTTGATGATGTTGTTGCGATTAAATTTGCCGAAGATGGCAGTGCAGAAGTACGCAGTATTGATGAGTCTGAAGCTGAAATGGCCACTTGGTCAATTGGTGAGAATGATGTTCTGACTTTTAACCTTGAAGATGGCAATCAAGTTCAGCTTGTTAATACAAAAGACATCAGTGTTGGCTTACAGGCTATCGCCACAGAGTTTGACAGTGAAGGTCGTTTAATTGCGTCGGGTGCTGCACTAATGATAGAGCGTGGTGATATTGCGATTACCAAAGATAATTATGTTGGTGCGCGATATTATGCTTATGGTGAAGCAGCAGATGCTACCAGTAGTGAGCATATCATTTATGAAGATGGCCAGATTGGCAGCTTAATGTATAGCTATGGTGGTCAGGGCGTCTTTGATGATAATGGTTACACTCGTTACATATATCGTGACTTTAATACTCTTCAAGCAAACTGCGATCAGACGTCAGAATCTTGTGCCTTATTTTACAAGGTTGACTACCGTTTAATAGCTCAAGATGAAAGTCGCTATTTTATAGAGCGCATCTCGAACCGTTATGATGTTCTAGGTTCTGGTGAATTAAGAGATAGAAGTGCTGTACTTCAGACATATGAATTTACTAATTCAACGAAGATTCCTGAATTTACTGAAAATAATATTGGCGGTAGGTTATACGAGATACTGCCAGATTCAGCAGTAGAGTGGCGCTTCTTTAGTGAATATGACGCAGAGCAAGAGGAGTCACAATTCTTCTTAAGTTTTGATGATGTTGAAACTCATCATATTGAACTTGCAGGTGGCAAACTTAACTACTATGAGCCGCTAGAAGACATTGACTATGTTATTGAGTTGGTTGATAACGATCAAAATGGCATTGTAGTTTGTCGTTATGAGCAAGGCTTTGCTTGTCAAGAAGATGATAAAGTAGCACTTGTAAAAGAAAAGCCAGCCTACGAAGTAACTATCGAGTCTGACGTGAATGGCAAGTTAACGGACATGTATGACAGTGATCATATATACCGCCATGGCGACACAGTTAGATTTGAAATTAGACCTGACTATGGCTATGCACCAAAAGCAATCGAAGGGTGTAATGGTTACAGAGAGGGTGGCGATTATGTTATCGATGGTCTGAGCAGCGACTGTACGATCACAGCAAGATTCGAAACACTTGAGAAGCTGTCAGAGCAGGCTTCGATCACTGACGAAGAATTGGCACTTTGTGTTGATGAGCAGTCACATGTACGACGCTTCTGGGCTTTAGATGAAGTCACAGCGCTACAATGTGATCATCAATATAATGGCATAAATAACTTATCTGAACTTGCAGCATTCCCTAACCTAGAGAGTATTGATTTACATAACATTGATATTGCTGATGTCGATCTATCTGCGTTAACAGCGTTAACCAGTGTGAGCATCAACTATAGCTACAATGAAAGGTTCAATAGCTTAACCGTGGCTGCGCCAGGAAATATTACCTATTTGTCACTACAAGGTAATAGACTGAATGACGCTCAACTTGAAGGCTTGAAGCTGAGTGAGTATATCAACCTGCAACATCTTGACTTAGATAATAATGTTATCACTAAGCTTGACCTATCTGTCTTTGAGCAATTAAAGCATCTAAATGTGTCTTATAATGAGCTGACATCGATTGACTTGTCTAATAACCTAGACTTGATGTCTCTTTGGGTTGTTGACAATGAATTAACGCAGATTGATGTTAGCAATAATACAGAGTTAGAGAGCCTTGGTATCTCGCATAACGATATTGAAAGTTTAGATGTTACTAATAACATATTGATTGACAATATTTATGCAAAGAGTACAGGTCTAGTTACTGTTACTGGTTTAGAGAATAGCGAACGTAAATGGGGCTATTTTGACTTCCACAACAACCCGCTTTCAGATGAAACGGTCGATGAACTAGAGCGCTTAAAGCAAGAAGATGGGTTTGAAAACATTCATTATTCTGTTGCGCAACTGGTCACTATCGCGATTATTCCTGATGAGAGTGGCTATGAAAATGGACAGGTGAATAGCACTGAAGTACTTGTTGGCCAGGAGCCGGTAACAGTGTATATCCAGCCAGATGAGGGTTACGAGGTCGCAAGTATTTCAGGTTGTGATGCTGAAAACGACCAAGTAACACTGCTGAATGCGAATTACTTAGAAATCACCTCAGTGACACAGGCATGTAATATCAATGTCGAGTTTACTGAAGCGGTGCCGCTTGCCACTAAACTTGAAATCCCAGAAGACAATGTTGCTCTTACTGAATGTTTAAACGACTCTGGTTATATTTGGGCAGAGCAAGTTAAGTATCTGAACTGTTGGCGAGATGTCCAAGATTTTGGTCCGCTTTCAAAGTTACCAGCTCTTAGCTCATTGGAGTTGCACAACCTTACAGCTGAAGCCTTAGACTTATCGACTTTAGAGCATTTAACATCGCTTGAGATCAGCAATAATTATCAAATGCCGTTAAAGTCGCTCGCGCTTAACAACCCAGAGCAATTGACTAGGTTAGTTATCCGTCATAGCGCACTTGATGATATCGCGCTTGAAAGTGTGAACCTGGCTCAGTTTAAGAACTTAAAGGAGCTAGAACTATATGGAAATCAATTGACTAAGCTTGATGTATCTCAGTTGCAACAACTAGAACGTTTGTCAGTGAGAGATAATCAGTTATCTGAGTTAAATGTATCTGGTAATGCTAAGTTGATGTATTTAGATGCGTCAAATAACCAACTAACCGCATTGGATATCAGTAGTAATACAGAGCTAACAGAGTTAGAAGTATATGGCAATGCGCTAACCAGCTTAGATCTCAGTAATAACGCTCAGCTACATCATGTGAATGCATATTCGAACGAGCTAAAAGAAGTCACTGGCATTGAGAATATCAGCGATAAATGGGCGGGGTTATACTTTGGTAGGAACCCATTCACGAATGAAGCGGTTTCAGAGCTTGAGTACCTCTCAGGCATCTATTACAACTTGAACTACTCACGTGTTTACAAGGTTAATTTATTACCAGGTGATAACGGTGATGTTCAAGAGCTGCAAGTTATTTTAGGTGAAGGTGAGCACTACTATACGTCTATTTATGCAAATAACGGTTTCCAAGTAGCAAGTCTGTCTGGCTGTGGTATTGCAGAAGACAGAGCTAGTCAAGCGAACATTCTGTTCAACGCAAGTCAACTTAAATTGCAAACCGACACTTTGGTATTTGATGAAAATACTCAAAGTTGTGACCTTGCCATTGAGTTTGGCCCAGCAACAAACCTTGCTGAAGCGTTAGAGATTCAAGATGCGGGTTTGTACTCGTGTATAAATGACTCAGGCTTCATCTGGGAAGAGCAAGTAAAAAGCTTAGGCTGTTACGGTGCTGATATTCTTGATTTCTCTGAACTAGCTAATGTTACTACACTGACAAGTTTTGAAGTGTATGATGTACAGTCAGATACATTAGATTTATCTAAATTATCTAACCTTTCAACTCTGAGCGTATCTAGCAGTTATAACTTAACTAACTTAACCTTACCTCAGTCAGAGAAGCTAGAAGAGTTAAAGCTAAATAGCCTTAACTTAACTAATGAAACGCTCGATAACTCAGGTATTTCAGCGTTAACCAACTTAAAGCGTTTAGAGCTGAATGATAATGCGTTAGTTAAATTTGATGCGTCACCTCTAACTCAGCTTGAATACTTAAGTGTGTATCATAACGACATTAAAGAGTTGGTGATTACAGGTAATACGCTTTTAGAAGAGTTAAATGCGGACTATAACCCACTTGTCAGTCTTGATACGTCGAATAATGCCTTCTTGAGACAGCTGCACCTGCAAAGAGCGGCATTAACTGAGCTGGATGTCAGTGCCAATGTGCGTTTAGACGACTTAAATGCCTATGAGTCAGGCTTGCAGTCTGTCTCAGGTATTGAATACTTGAAGACTTGGGTTCATATTAATCTAAATAGAACACCTTTGTCTGATGATATGGTTGCTGAGATAGAGCGTCTGCGCGACTATGAAGACTACCATAATATTCGTTATTCAATCGCTTATCCGGTAACCATTAATACCTACGATAATGGCGACACATATGATGGTAACTTCTCTTTACCTAAAGACTCAACGAGAGAGGTTTATTTATATGCAAACGATGGTTTTGAAGTAGGTGAAATTAAGGCTACGGGTTGTGATGCGTCACAATATGAACTACTAGACGCAAACCGTTTAATTGTAGGCCCAATTTCAGAGGCGTGTACGCTGGACGTATCGTTTGTAGAAGCTATACCATTGTCAGAAAAAGCAGGCATTACTAATGAGTCATTAGCACAATGTGTGGACAATACAAATTATATTAATGCGGAACAAGTTAAGTCACTTAGCTGTAGTGTCTATAACGTGGAGAGCTTTGCTGAATTAAGTAAGTTTGAAAACTTACATACGTTAGAGTTATATGACAACCAACAGTCAGTACTTGATTTGACTGGTTTATCTAATCTTACATCTCTTCATTTCAGGTACGGGCAGTCACCTTCTGAGTTAAAGCTGAGCAACCCTGAATTATTGGAGACTTTAGTTATTGAGTACGTAGGTCTTAATGATGATGCTTTAGTAACGTTAGATATTGCTAGGTTTATTGCTTTAAAAGAGCTTCGTTTACGCGGTAATCAGTTAACGCAACTTAATACTTCAGTGTTTACTGATCTTGAAACGTTAGATATCTCAATTAACCAAGTCACAGCAGTTGATTTGACGACAAACGTTCAACTGCAGTTGTTAAATTTAGGAAATAACCCTCTAACTGAGCTAGATCTTGCCGAGAACACTCAGCTTCTAGAGTTAAAAGTGAATCAAACAAGCTTAAGTCAGTTAGATGTAAGTAATAATTTGGTACTTCAGGATGTTGAAGCAGGTTATTCTTACATTGATACTGTAATTGGCATTGAGTCTCTTGATGTGAATACGGTTCAAAGGCTTGATTTCTATTGGTCTCCATTAACTCAAGAAATGGTTGATGAGTTTGAGCGACTTAAAAGAGAAGGGTATAACATACTATATTCACTGTCTTATCCTATCATGGTGAATTTTGATACTACTCAAGCATCGGGAGATAATGGCAAGTACCACAGTAATGGTGAAACTAACTTAGATCTATATATTTATCCGAATGATGGCCTTGAGATAGGTACTATCGAAGGATGTGATGGTCAGTTTGAGTTAGTAGACGCAAACCATTTGATTGTTAAACCTATCACTCAAGCATGTACGTTAGATATCAAGTTTGTAGATAAAGTCGCACTTGCCGAAAAAGCCGGTATCACTTCGGATAATCAGCCTCTTATGGATTGTGTGAATGATTCAGGCTTTATTTGGATTGAGCAGGTTAAAGCGCTGAGTTGCTGGGATTCTAATATTCAAAGTTTTGCTGAATTAAGCGCTTTCTTTAACTTGACTAATTTAGAACTGCAGTATTTAAACACGCAGGAAGTTGACCTATCATCGGTTGCATCTTTGAAAGAGCTATCACTATATGGTCGAAGTACTGATCTGCCATTAACCAAGTTAACTTTAGCGAACCCAGAGCAACTTGAACGTCTAGCTTTAACTTATAGCCAGCTTGATGATACTGAATTAGCGCAATTAAACCTTGCGCAATTCACGGGGTTAAAAGCGCTAGTTTTAAGTAACAACCAACTAACTAAGTTTAACCCCGAGTCATTCTCACAGCTTGAAGTACTTGAATTGAATGGCAATAGCTTAACTGAATTGTCAGTTACGTCTAATAGTATGCTTAAAGAGTTAGTCTTACATAGCAATCAGTTAACAGCGATTGATTTGAGCCAAAATGCAGAACTTGTTGATTTACGCATCTCAGATAACCCGATTACGGTTTTAGCACTAGATGCAAATCCATTACTGAAATCTGTTGATGCAGCGAGCACACATTTAAGCTCTGTAACTGGTATTGAAACTATTGAAGACACTGGCGCATGGTTGCACTTTTATTCAACACCTTTATCAGACGGGACAATTACTGAGTTTGAAAGGCTTAGAGAGGAGCTAGGTTATTATAACCTTCATTATAGCAAAGCCTATCCAGTGGTGATTACATCATCAAGTAATGGCTGGGTAGGATGGAGTAATTTCTTTATTAGTCCTGAGAGCACTCATTCGGTTGAACTATATCCGGACACTAATTACACAGTGACAAAGGAGAGTATAACCGGCTGTCGTGGCGAGTTCTCTTTAGAGGGCACGACGCTTACAGTTGGACCTGTAACCGATATCTGTGAAATTAAGGTTGAGTTTGTAGCGCAGTAATAAGCCGTGCTTTCATAACCACAATACTTCATTAAGTATCTAAAACGCGCCTTTCGAGGCGCGTTTTTTCATGCCCAAATAACCCTTTTAATTAATAAAATGGATATTAAATTCTGTTCGTTAGACTTTTTTATTCTAAAAAAAGAAATAATCAACTGTTCTGTTAAAACTTAGCCTACGCTTATTGTGCCGTAATTTTGAATAAAGTGCTTTCGCTGAGGCTTTAGCGCGATAAAAAACTGCACAGGATAACTCATGAAAACAGGATTATATAGAGACTGGCGCTCAATATTAGCGCCAATAGCTTTTAGCTTGGTCTTAACTGCATGTGGTGGGGGATCAGATGACCCTGAACCAACACCAACACCAGAGCCAACCCCAACGCCAGAAAATAAAGCGCCAACTGTATCGGTTGCAGCAGATACTGAAGCCAAAGAGCAAACTGAATTTACTCTCACCGCTACTGCTGCGGATGAAGACGGTGAAATTAGTGCATATGCTTGGACAACTAGCTCCAACCTAGATTTAACGCTCAGTGGGCAAGATACCAGCACTTTAACAGTAACGAGTCCAGACATATCTGAAGACATTGAAGTTACTTTTACGATTACCGTGACTGATAACGGCTCGACGGCCAAAACAGCACAAGCGCAGCATACTGTTATGATCAAGCGCAAGGTATCATCAGTCTCTATTACCGGCATTGTTACAGACGAACCTATACCAAATGCCAATGTCACCATTTCTGCTGGTGGTTCTTCTGCCCAAGTACAAGCAGGCAGCGATGGTAGTTACTCGCTTGAGCTCATTGTGGATGAATCAGAAGTAAAAGATCTGGTACAAATTAGAGCGCAAGGCACCGGTGAACAAAGTAATGTTGAGTTCAGATCATTGCTTAACTCTGTCGAGAAAGTGATCGAGCAAGCCGGTGATGATGGTGTGCTGCAAAAGGATGAAAATTTTTCTGTTAATGTCACTAATGTCACCACTGCTGAATACGCGATTATCACACGAGATGGTGAAACGCCGAAAGATGACGAAGCGCTGAAATCAGCACTGTTGAATGTTGATGCGGATGAAAAATTGCAATTGGCCACTTTGATAAAGGTGGTTGTTGATAACCCAGACTTTGAGTTACCTGAAGGGGTCGAAAATACACTCGACTTAGTCTCATCAACAGAAACGGTAGAGGAGTTTGAGGCTGAGGTGAATGAGAAAGACCCTACCATAATCGAAAAAACCAAAACTGAAATTAAAGAAGATGAAGATCTGGTAACCGGTCCATCAGGTAGTTTGGTTGGTGAGTATATACTTCAGTCCCCTCGATATTACAACAACATCGCTTACCATGTCAGTTTAAAAGAAGACAGTACAGGCTTGATTAATGGTATCGATCAGCAAGTGATAAGTAGTTGGGCGCTTGATGGCAACAAGTTAGCACTGACATTTGCAGAGCCTCTGAAAAAGTCAGTCTCTGAAAATACGCTTGAAGATGAAACTAAGCAGCGCGTTGAAACATTCGTTAGCGGTATGAGTATGTTAGTGCTCGGTGAAAATGAAGTATTTAGAACTGTAGAAGTCACGGAAACGGTTTTCCAAACGCTTGATGGCGCTGCACAAGACGCGGAAACAGTCACCTATATCAGTAACCTCACTAGTAAGAGTCAGACCTCAGCGCCGACAGCTGAAATACTCACAGCAGATGGTGGTATGTGGTATCTAGACCTACATGACAGAGACTTTACACTCAATGATGACCCTGAAGAGCAAGTAGATAAACTTATTTTCAATGCTGACGGCACAATTACCACAGAATTCTCAGATGAAGAAGTAACATGGCGAATTGAAGGTCGCGCTATCGTTGTCGACTATAAAGACTTTACCGATGACACCAAACAAACGCTTGAATATGAAGGTTCGGCTTCAATTTGGCTAACCAAAGTGCTGGATGCGGGATATCAAGTTGTTACGCTAGACACGACTGACGATGAGTGGCCAAATACTGAGTATGGTTTATTTATCAAGCCTTCAGATGTCACGGTAAACGAAAGCACAATGTCTGGTCGTTGGCATGGCTTCTATGGCTTGAACCAAAGTTACTACATGGATTTATATCCTGATGGCTCTATTTATTTCGGCTTAGAACGTAGTGATTATGTATGGGATATTGATGGTAATACCATGGTTCGTAAGGTCTACATGCAAAATGGTAATCGCGTTGAAAGCTGTATAGAAGCGCGTGACGATTGTGCTCTGATTGGCATCACGAACCATGAAATTCTCGCTATGGTGAATGACCGTTATTACCTAAAACGCACATTCTTATGGATGAATGAGCAAGGCATGATGGAAGTCAGCGAATCAGCACTATTTATCTTTGAGTATAACAGTGACCTTAGTATCACCGCCTTTGATCAAACATTACCAAATTATGGCGACACCTATGTGTGGGTACAAGATGCCATGGGTAACTTGATGATGGTGAAGATGAATCGTGATAGTGAAGGGTTCGATGGTGTTATTACCTTTGGGGAGCAAAGTTACAACTTTAACTTTGAAGGTGGCAATATTGTTTACTTTGTTGATGGTGCTAAATATACCCTAGAGATAATATCCAGCTCTCAAGAGTATATTCAGGCTTGTTTATATCCTTCTTCAGGGCTGACATTTGACATAGCGGGTGAAGGCTCTGTTGGATTCCACAAAGTTGGCTTTGCTTCTTCAGGTTTAGAAGGTGTATGGGAGCTAGCGAATGAAAATGTCATATTCATGTTCTTACCAGGCAACAAATATTTTGCTATTCAATGGGTAGAAGAAAATGGTTTTGTAGGTTTTGAGAGAGGTGCTTATACAGCTGACGGTACAAGTATTACTTTTGAGACCGAGCAAAACCATGATGGTGAAGCCTTGGTGTGTAATGCACCAGCAGGACAAAGCTGCTCAGGTGTTTCTTTCGAATACAGCGTATCTGACTCCGAGTTTGCCTTGGGTGGCACCGATGAGGGGGCAATATCCTTTAGTAAAGTGAGCTTTGCTTCTGAAGGTGTTGAAGGCGCATGGGGGATATTAGATGATGCGGCTTTGCTTATGTTGTTACCTGAAAGTCGCTACTTTGCTATTCAGTGGGCAGAAGAAAATGGTGATATAGGCTTTGAACGTGGCAGCTACCAAACAACAGATACGCAAATAACATTTGATACGTTGCAAAATAACGACGGAGGAGCGTTAATATGCGATGCATCTGTTGATGCCACGTGTTCGGGTGTTACTTTTAATTATACTCTACCATCGGGCTGCACCGATGATTCCATGGTGAAGATCTGGAAGCAGATGCCATTAATGGGCAACTCTATTATCAATAACTCAGATCTCTACCTTGGTGAAACACTGGGTATAAGTATAGATAGGTGGGGTAATGGTAAAGTTAAAACACCAATGGGTGAGTACGATGTAAACTGGTATGTCGCATCTGAAGGTATGATTGAGCTTAATTTAACTTACCCACCTGTTATCTATAGTAATACCGATAATAACATGATGACTGAACATAAACTCAAAGGTTATACGGTACAGCTCGATGCTATGGATGGAATGAAAGTAGCAGTCACAGAACGAGTTGATGTTTACACAGATGGTTATATGACCGGAGACGTCAATCATGATTTCATGGCCAAGCTCTACTATGAAAGAGACTTCATAGATTTATCAGAGGTTGACTTTGTTGGTAAGTGGGTTGCTTATGATAGAGTTGACGGCCACCAAATCAGTCATGTTGAATTTATGGCTGATGGCACAGGTATTGTGACATCTACATTCGATGAACCAGATGAAAATGGTGACTTTACATGGTCGGTGATGGGTCGAGCATTGCAATTAAACTTTGAGAATACTGAGTTTGATAACTTGCACATGACTAAAGACTTATCAGTAGGCTACCAGTTTGTTGATAACTTTGATGATTTGGCAGATGTTTATTCAAGTCAGATCGTTTCAGGCATACTTATCAAAGATATGGCCCCTGAACTCAGTAAAGAAGACTACCAAGGCCGTTGGGTTTACTTTGATGGCGTAGAGCAGATCAGTGGCCAAAATGGTACTGAAGTTTACCCTGAAGAAGAGGATGATTCTTATCTGACATTCGTATTTGGTACGGGAAAAAGTTCTTATCAAGGCCGTTATGAGGATGGTCAAGTTGTCCGAGCACGCTATGTAAATCCTGAGACAAAAGAGAGAACCCGCTTCTGTGAAGCGTCACCAACTTGTGTGCTCGAAGCTGAAATGCGCTATCAAATGGTGGCAGAGCATGAAGGGCGCTACTTCTGGGCAAGAGAATTTAGTAACTTTGATGCTGACGGAAAAGAGTATCCTAATTCTGGCGTCATATTCGTTGGTGAGCGTAGCGAATCAACGGATATTGAAAAACTAGAAACCTATCATTTATGGTTCACCATGTATCAAGTTGAAGGTAACAGCTCTATAGCATGGTCTATGACTTATTCAACAAATGAGAGTGATGAAACTACGGGGGATTTAACTGTCGGGGACGGTAGTCCAATGCCGTTTACTTTCATGGATGGTAAACTTGAATTAGTTATGGACGGGAACGACACTATAATTGAGCTTGTGCCGGGCAGTAACAATAAAGACGGATTAACCTTGTGTAAGTATCTAAAAGGGAATACCTGTACAGCACAAGATCACGTGCCTCTACTTTTTAGTCCACCGAACTAACCGCTAATCTTTAAGTATTTAAAAGGCCCATTGAGGGCCTTTTTTATTGCTGTAGCTTGCTAATTGAACTCTGTTCAACTAATAAGTAAATGCAAACAACAAGAAGGAATTAACTATGGCCAAAGTCACTTCACCACCCATTTCAGCTTTTTGCTGGGCAGAATTATGTTCATCGGATTGGGCGGGCGGAAAACAGTTCTATACGCAACTCTTCGACTGGCAGTTTGACGCTCAACCCATCGGTGAAGATTGTTATTACACTATGCTAAAGAAGCAAGCCGATGATGTCGCGGCCATGTATCAAATGATGCCTGAGCAAAAAGAGGCGAATATTCCCAGTCATTGGCTAGGCTATATTGCAGTCGAAAATGTTGATGCCATCGCCGATAAAGCAAAGCTGCTAGGTGCAACGGTCATTCATGGTCCTTGTGATGTAATGAACGCAGGCCGTATGGTAATGATTAGCGATCCAGGCGGTGCGTTTGTGGCATTTTGGCAAGCTAACGAGCATATTGGTACACAACGCATATTAGAGAAGAATACGCCTTATTGGCATGAGTTGGCTTGTCGAGGCAGTGAAAAAATCGGTCAGTTTTATAGCGAGCTTTTAGGTTGGCAGATCCAAGTCGAAAAAATGGAACACATGGATTACACCTTGTTTTGTAATGAACAGGGGCCTGTTGCAGGCATGCTCGAAATGACCGAAGAGTGGGAGGGCATTCCACCCCATTGGATGATCTATTTTGCTGTTGCCGATTGTGATGCGATGTCTGAAAAAGCGGCTTCTTTAGGTGGGCAAGTTTGCGTGCCGCCCACCGATATTCCAAATATAGGACGTTTTGCCGTTATCACAGATCCGCAAGGCGCAGTATTCTCAATTATACAGTCTTGTAATGACGATATTGATTTGGATGCTTGATATTAAAGGTATTTGCCCCAAGTTCAGTAAGCATTGAAAATGCTAGGAGAATACAATGACAAAACATGTGGTGATCACTGGGGCAAATCGCGGTATTGGCCTTGAGTTTGCAAAGCAGTATTTAGCGCAAGGTTATGAAGTAACTGCAGTAGTGCGTAAACCATCCACTGAGTTACAAGCGTTATCGGTTAACATCATCGAAGGGATTGATGTGAGCCAAGGTGATGATGTTGCCCGATTAGCATCAGCGCTTCAAGGCAAAGCAATAGACGTATTAATCAATAACGCGGGTATTTTTGAAAACGAAAGTCTCGCTAATATGGACTTTGAAGCCATCAATGCGCAACTTCAGATCAATGCGGTTGCGCCAGTGCGAGTTACACACGCCCTGCAAACTAACTTAAGCAATGGCAGTAAAGTGGCGATGATCACCAGCCGTATGGGCTCAATCGCTGATAATGGCTCAGGTGCTTACATTGGCTACCGTATGTCAAAGGCGGCACTCAATGCAGCCGGCGTGAGTTTAGCGCACGAACTAAAGCCTAAAGGCGTCGCAGTTTCCTTGCTACACCCGGGGTTTGTGCAAACGCAAATGGTTAACTTCGCCGGTGATATTTCACCGCAGGTTGCCGCTGAGCGATTAATACAACGCATAGAAGAGTTGAACTTAGACAACACGGGTAACTTCCGGCACTCAAACGGTGACATTTTACCTTGGTAAAACGAAGCAAATAAAATACGAACAGATGGCAGTCAATGCTTTCTGTTCTTCGCGTGTTCAGGTTAGGTTTGCTAAACTTGTGGCAATGATCACTTATCCTGAACAAATATCATGGAATTAGAACAAAACACACCACTCACACTGCCGCTTTTTTTACTTGATGAACATATTGAGCAGCGCGACCTCGACGCCTCTGACTTAACGTTGAGTGTGATCTTAGACGAAACCTTACTTGCCAATCTTTGCCAAAACCCAGCTGAAGAGCAAAGCATCAGTATTAATTTAGAAACCTACCAGTTATTTGCAGATAATTCTGACTTTAAACCTTTAATCAGCGGAGCCCACCAAGCGCAGTTATTACTTAATCGAGGTCCGGTATTAAGTGCTGTCGTCAGCAGCGGGGAGCAAGTGTTTATTTCTCCGCCAGTAGAAATGATGCCGACATTTGATCTAGGCGACGAAGAAGAGGAGGCGTAATGCCTTTTAAAAAAGGAGTTGTTCTTACTTGCCTACTTTTTCTAAGTGGTTGTGTTGCTCTAGCAGCCAACCACTACGAAACCTTGTTTGGGCCAGCACAAACACAGCAGCGCGAAGTCGTTGCAAACACACCGCATGCTGAGCAATACCTCAATGACGTAAAACCGATAATTGAGCAGCGTTGCGTGGTGTGCCACGGTTGTTACGATGCACCATGTCAGTTAAAACTGTCTTCGCCAGAAGGCATAGACCGCGGTTTGAGCAAAGAGCTGGTGTATGACGGTACTCGTTTATTAGCGCAAACACCTTCGCGTTTACTCATAGATGCGACATCCACCCAACAGTGGCGCGATAAAGGCTTTACTGCGGTGCTTAACGAACATCAGCAAAGTGCAGATGCAAACTTAGCGGCTTCTGTGATTTATCGTTCGTTATTACTCAAGCAAAATACAGAATTACCTGCGCAGCAAATACTGGGCGATGAATTCGATTTTAGCCTAGACAGAACAGCAACTTGCCCGAGTATTGAAGAGTTCGACAGCTATGCGCAAAACCAGCCACATGCGGGTATGCCTTATGGTTTGCCAGCGCTAGAGCAAAGTGAATTTGCTGTATTACACGATTGGTTAAAAAGCGGTGCTAAAATGGCCCAAATTGCCCCGCCGACCTTAACTGAGCTTGCACAAATTGAAATCTGGGAAGCGTTTCTAAACCAAGATAACCTCAAAGCGCGTTTGTCAGCGCGTTATATATACGAGCATTGGTATTTGGCGAACATTTTCTTTAATGAGGCTAATAAATCAGACTCGCCGAGCTTTTTTAAATTAGTGCGCTCAAAAACGCCACCGGGGCAGGCGATTGAAATTATTGCCACGCGCAGACCTTTTGATGAGCCAAACGTTGAACGCGTATATTACCGTTTTCAACATCAGCGCAGCACAGTATTGTCGAAAACCCATATGCCGCTGGCAATTAACGAGCAAAAGTTAGCGCGTTTAAAAACACAGTTTATTGAGGCGGATTATCAGGTTTCGAGCCTGCCAGGCTATACGCCTGAAATAGCTTCGAATCCGTTTAAGAGCTTTGCGCAGCTGCCCGTTAAGTCTAAATATCAGTTTATGCTAGACGAAGCCCATTTGATCATCAGTGGCTTTATCAAAGGACCAGTTTGCCGTGGCCAAATTGCATTGAATGTCATTAACGATCACTTTTGGGTCGCCTTTGTCGATCCAGAAAAAAATAGCTCACCAAAAATGGCCGAGTTCTTAATTCAAAATGACGATGAACTCGCGCTGCCAGCTGCTGAGCAAAGCAATGCCTTGCCTCTTTCAAGTTGGGCTAAATATGCCAAACGCCAGCATGAGTATTTAAATGCTAAAACGAAGTTAGCGAACCAAGTGTTTGCCGATGGTAGCAATTTAACTACAGACTTAATTTGGCAGGGTGAAGGGCATAACCGTAATGCAGCACTCACTGTATTTCGCCACTTCGACAGTGCCACAGTGGTAAAAGGCTTTGTTGGCCAACCACCAAAAACCATGTGGCTATTAGACTATGCGTTGTTTGAGCGTATTCATTACTTGCTAGTGGCCGGCTTTGACGTGTATGGCAATGTAGGGCATCAGCTTATTACCCGTTTATATATGGACTTTTTACGTCTTGAGGGCGAACAAAACTTTATTAATTTACTGCCGCAAGATGAAAGGCAAAAAGTCAAAAAACACTGGTACCGTAAGTCGCATTTAAGCTTAAGTGAATTCATTAATCGTAAGACTATTTTAGCTGCCCCGACGGGGATGCAATTTACCACCGCCGAGCCTAAGTTAGAGCTATACACTAAGTTTAAACAGCATTTGCAGCCTATTTTAAGTGAGCGCTATGCCTATAACTTAGTACCTAAGCCATTGGTAAAACTCAATGCGTTACCGAGCAAAGCCATTAACTTACTGCCTCAAGTGTCATTTATTTTGGTCAAACACGGCGAGCAGCATAAAGCGTATACGCTTATTCATCATAACGCTCACTACAATATTTCAAGTTTATTGAATGAAGAAGGTCAGCGTGCTTACGATGAAGATACTGCGACCCTAGTGCCGGGCTTCATTGGCGATTACCCCGAGGCTATTTGGTATTTGCCGAATTCGGATCATGTACAAAGCTTTGTTGAGAATATGCATAGTATTCAAAGTGAAGGCGACTATAGAGCTTTAAAACAGCAATTTGCAATACGCCGAAGTCACCCGCAATTTTGGCAATATAGTGATCTTTTGCATGAGGTTGCTAAGCAGTACAAGGTCATCGAATATGGAGTGTTCGATTACAATCGACTTGAGAACAGATAACTCTGTTGGGTATTATAGTCATTAATTAAAAAACGAAATTAGGAAGCGCACCATGTCTGCGAACACAACAAAGCTAGTCGTTATGCTAGAAATGCAAAACGCCATGAACACTAAGGTTCATGAGCAATGGTTTAACCAAGGGTTTGAATGGTATCGCGCTATTTGGGTTGAGTGTGCTGAAATGCTAGACCACTACGGTTGGAAGTGGTGGAAAAAGCAAACGCCAGATACTGAGCAAGTGATTTTAGAGCTGGTGGATATTTTCCACTTCGGCTTATCGCTACGTATTGACGGCGTTAAAAGCTACGAACAGCTAGCAACTGAGCTTGAAAAAGAACTAAGCGAGCCGCAACTTGCTGAAGACTTTAAACAAACTCTAGAGCAGCTAGCGGCAAGTGCGGTGGCTGATAAGTCTTTTAACGCGCAAGCATTTGCTGGCTGTATGCAGCAAATTGGTATGAGCATTGATGATTTATATCGTGGTTATGTGGGCAAGAATACCCTGAACTTCTTCCGTCAAGATCACGGTTATAAAGACGGCTCTTACATCAAAGTATGGAACGGTCAAGAAGACAACGAGCATCTAGTTGAAGTTGTGAAGAGTCTAGACACTGAGCATGCCGATTTTGCTAAGCAAGTTTATGCAGGGCTCAAGGCACGTTACCCTGCATAATATTTGAGTTAAGCTATCGGCAGTAAAGTGCGATAGTCAGTAATTGATAAATAGCCAGTGATGCCTTTCACTGGCTGTTTGCTATCTGGGTTCGCAACAGCCAATAAGTGCTCTACGCCAAATTGCTTAGCTGAAGCTAATACGCTTAAACTGTCATCAACAAACAGAGTTCTGCTTTTATCAAAACCCAAATCAGCTTGAACTTGCTGCCATAAGCTTTGGCTTTCTTTACTCACACCATACTCATGGGTTGAAATCAGCTTATCGAGGTATTGATCAAACTGCGTGCGTTCAACTTTTAAGCTCAAGCTATCAGGGTGTGCATTGGTGAGTAAAATTAATTCTTTTCCTGCAGCTTTTAACGCCTTTAAGAACTCCGGCACGTCATCACGCACAGTGATTAGATGCTGTATCTCACGTTTCAGTTCCATAATGGGGAGATCGAGTTCTTTTTGCCAATAGTCTAAGCAGTACCACTGTATTTTTCCTTCTACAGCTTGGTAGCGTTTCTCTATATCTGCAAAAGCTTCTGAGACACTGATATTGTGTTTCTTTGCGAGCTGTTCGGGGATCACATTTAACCAAAAATGGTTATCAAAATGCAGATCGAGCAGGGTGCCGTCCATATCTAATAAAACGGTATCGATTTTTGACCAATTTAACATAGGCATTTGTCGTTAAAGGCTTTATGATTAAGTTAACTGCCATATTAGCAAATAAACGCCTATGTCACAGAAAAAGCATCCAAACCCACCTGAAATTATCCACTGCGATGTAGTGGCCAAAAGTAAACTCTTTACCGTTGAAGCCTTAGATTTGACCTTTTCAAATGGTGAACAGCGTCAATATGAACGAATTCGAGGCGGTGGCCGAGGTGCTGTGATGGTGCTACCAATCACCGCAGACAACGAGCTTTTATTAGTCAGAGAATATTGTGCGGGCACGCATAACTATCAACTAGGCTTTCCTAAAGGCTTAATTGACCCTGGTGAAACCGCAAAGCAAGCTGGCAACCGCGAGCTAAAAGAAGAAGTGGGTATGGGGGCTGAGCAGTTTGATGAGTTAAAAACACTGTCACTGGCGCCGAGTTATTTTAATGCTCGCATGCACATTTTGGTTGCGCAAAATCTCTACCCAGAAAGTTTAGTGGGTGATGAGCCTGAACCGCTTGTGGTTGTAAAATGGCCATTAGATGAATGGCAATCCTTACTTGAGCAAGAAGACTTCACTGAAGCACGTAGCGTGGCAGCGCTTATGTTGTTACAAACCTTCCTAGCAGCAAAGGAGTAGCATATGCAGTCATTATTAGAGCCTTGTATTGAGCTTGCCCAAAAAGCAGGCCAAGCGATTATGGATATCTATAAACAAGATGACATTGGCCAACAGGAAAAGTCAGATCATACACCAGTCACCAAAGCTGATTTGGCCTCTAACGAAGTGTTGATGGCAGGTTTGCAGGCTATGGCACCCGACATTCCGATTATGTCTGAAGAAACGCCTATACCTGCTCTCGAAAAACGCCGCGAATGGCAGCGTTATTGGTTGCTGGATCCTATGGATGGTACAGGCGAGTTTATTCTGCAAAGTGGTGACTTTGCGGTAAATATTGCACTGATAGAAAACAACAAACCTGTGCTTGGGGTCATTTTCTGGCCTGCTAAAAATACCACATACTTTGCTTATGCAGGCATAGGTGCATTTAAGCGTGTGGGCGAAGAGCAGCAGCAAATTAGCGTTGCCTCGCCAGATAACTTAACTTTAGCGGTGAGTCGCAGGCAAAAACTCGAAGCAGTGAGCCAGTATTTAAATAGCCAATTTGATACCGTTGCACTCGGTTCATGTTCACTCAAAGCGTGTATCATCGCAGAAGGCAAAGCCGATTGCTTTTTAAGAATTGGCCCAACAGGCGAGTGGGACACGGGCGCTTCACAAGTTATCGTAGAAGAAGCCGGAGGCTGTATCACTGACTCTGAATTTAACCCCTTAACTTATAATCAACGCGAAACCACAGAAAATCCTGATTTTATCGTTATGGGTCATCCTGATTGGCAATTCCAAAAGCTGATCACGCCTCACCAGCGTATTGTTGAGTAAATGTTAAAAAGCTAGCAGGTAATGCTAGCTTTTTCGGTACTTTGCTAGGCTTTTGTTTTATTTTTATCCATTTAAACGCGATTTCGTGTTTTATGCCTTGCAATTAAAATTTAATCCATTATTATAGCGACCTCTTGAAAGGGAGACCTTTCAAAACTCATTAAAATAACGCTGTTTATTTTAATGTTACAGGCGCGGGATGGAGCAGCCTGGTAGCTCGTCGGGCTCATAACCCGAAGGTCGTCGGTTCAAATCCGGCTCCCGCAAC
>NZ_JBWVBR010000030.1:0-26220 GCF_056629255.1 Pseudoalteromonas sp. NFXS53
TCTGCCATCATAAGTGATAACCACACACTCCCAGACCTAACACCTGTAGGTCGAGGCTTTAGCCCGACAAAGGAATATGTCCAGATCAAAACTCTGCCATCATAAATGACAACCACATACTCCCAAGACCAAACACCTGTAGGTCGAGGCTTTAACCCGACAAAGAAATAGCGCTGTATTAAACTCTGCCACAATAAATAACAAATAACACAACCCCCACGACTATTTTATTAATAAAAAAATTCACACGACGATTACTTGCTAACAAAATCTACAAGTGGTTTAATTACTCAGCTTTATATAAAGGCTTTAGACAAGGCTAACAAGAACGATTTTAGGAAGAACGAATGGCGCAACGCTATAAAACTTTCATTGCATCAGCATGTTTTCTGACAATGAGTGGCTGTACAATTATACCCGGCGGTCATTTTGAAGGACTAAAACAAGGTGAACAAACCGAGAACCTTGAGAAGGAATTGGCAAAAGTAAATATCCAACTCATTGACTCTGCTCTTATTTCCCAACAAAAAGACCTTAATAAAAAAATTGCAGCTGAAAGTGGTGCATCTAATTCCAATAATCATATTGCAGGACTCGATCTTTCTAATTATGAATACAAACTTGGGGTGGGTGATGTACTTACTATAGGGGTGTGGGATCATCCAGAGTTAACTATTCCTGCCGCTGTTCAACGTACTGCCGAGTTCGACGGCTTCCGGGTACAAGCTGACGGCACCATTACTTACGCATATGCGCCTAAAGTGCCTGCCGCAGGTAAAACGGTTGCAGAGGTTCGTGAAGAACTAGTTAAGCGCTTAAGTCGCGTGATTGAAGATCCGCAAATTGACGTAAAAGTAGTCGGTTTCAGAAGTCAAAAAGCTTATGTAACAGGCGAAGTGAAAAAGCCTGGTGTATACCCTGTAACCGAAACACCATTAACGCTAATTGATGCACTAAACCAAGCAGGTGGTTTAAATGAGCGTGCTGACTGGAAAACAGTGACATTTACCCGAGGTAATGAGACTGAAGTTATTCGTTTAGATGACTTTTATTCCAAAGGCGACATTTCTCAAAACCGTTTATTGCAGCATGGCGATATTGTACATGTAACACGTAACGACCAAAGAAATGTGTATGTATTGGGTGATGTAAAACGTGCTGGCACAGTAGAAGTGAATCGTTATGGTTTGAATTTAGCCGAAGCGCTCAGTGAGGTTGGCGGTATTGACGAGCGCTCAGCTGACGCCAATGGTATTTTTGTGCTTCGCAAACGCGATTTAGAAAAAGACGGTGTAATTGCTGACGTGTATCAGTTGCATGCAAAGAATGTTGCTGCATTAGTGCTGGCAGAGCAATTCGAATTAGATCCGCAAGACATCGTTTATGTTACTAGTGCACCACTTGCACGTTGGAACAAAGTAATTAGCTTGTTATTACCAGCGTTAACAACCGTTGATAGATTACAAGATATAGATAACCAGTAGTAGGCAAACCAGTATGTTCGATAGTGTTTTAATGGTATGTGCAGGTAACATTTGCCGAAGCCCAACCGCTGAATATGTTTTAAAAAGCAAATTAGCGGGCAAAAATGTCAAAGTCAATTCAGCAGGTTTAACGGCCCTTGAAGGTAAGTCAGCAGATAGTTTTGCTCAAGAATTAGCGCTACAACATGGCGTTGATATGTCTGAGCATAAAGGCCAGCAAATCAGCACAAGCCTTGTAACGCATAACAGTGTGATCTTGGTGATGGAGAAACGTCATCTTGAAGACTTATGTACCCGCTACCCCCAAGCACGCGGCAAAACATTCCTTTTAGGTAAATGGTTAGGCGACAAAGAAGTACCTGACCCTTATCGACAAAGCCGTGAAGCCTTTGAGCATGTTTACGAATTAATCGATAGCGCGTGCAGCGCTTGGCAGAAGTATTTATAAGGATGAAAGAGTCAATGAATGCTCAATCAAACCTATTAAGTGGCTCGCAACAAAAGCAATCCACAGAACAAGCGCAAGAAATCGATTTAATGGCCTTGTTAGGCGCTTTACTTGACCGTAAATGGTTTATCATTGCCGTTACAGCCTTATTTATGATTGTTGGTGTTGCTGTTGCAGTATTTAGTACACCGATTTATCAAGCCACAGCCATGATACAGGTTGAAGAAAAAGGTGGCTCAGTCCCTGGTTTTGATGAGCTAGGCGGGATGTTTGAAAGCACCTCTGCTGCTGTAACTGAAATCGAACTGTTAAAATCTCGTAGTATTATCGGTGAAGCCGTAGACAGCTTAAAACTTGATACAGTTGTAAAGCCAAAGCTTTTCCCTGTTATTGGTGGTAGGGCCTTTCGTAAGTTTACACCAATGCATGAAGGTGAGTTAGCAGAGGCAAGTTTTGGTGCTTCTAGTTATGCATGGGGCGGCGAAAAAATTGATGTATTTAAATTTGAAGTACCTAAAAATGCCATTGGTGCAGGTTTCACTCTAGTAGCATTAGCAAATCACCAATTTGAATTATTCACAGGTAATGGCGATAGCATATTAAAAGGTAAAGTCGGTGTTGAGGTATCAAATGGTACTTTTTCGTTAACATTAAAAACCTTAGTTGCGCGCCCTGGTACTGAGTTTACAATAACTAAGCGTGACCGCTTAAATACTATTCTTGATCTACAAGTAGCTATTGGTGCAAGCGAAAAAGGTAAAGACTCAGGCATTATTAACTTAAACCTGCAAAATGCGAATGCTGAATATGCTGAAACAGTATTAAACAAAGTTGCCGGTATATATGTTCGCCGAAACGTTGAGCGTAATAGTGCAGAAGCACAAAAATCGTTAGACTTCTTAGAGTATCAACTTCCGCAAGTAAAGAAGCAGTTAGAAGCTGCTGAACAGCGCTTTAATGATTATCAAGTAAAACAGCAATCTGTAGATATTACGCTTGAAACTGAAGGTGTATTGAAGCAGCTAGTAAAACTAGAAACTCAATTGCAAGAGCTTGAACTGAAAAAGCTAGAGCTAGGCCGTAAATTTAAACAAAGCCACCCAAGCTATCAAGCAGCCGTTGAGCAAATTGAAGCAGTTGAGAACCAAAAGCGCCGCTTAGCAGCGGAAGTGCAGGTTTTACCTGAAACACAGCAAGAGCTTTTACGCTTAACCCGTGACGTAGAAGTAAATAATGAGATTTACACACTGTTGCTGGCAAAAACACAAGAGCTAGACATTGTTCGCGCGGGCACTGTAGGCAATGTACGAGTGATCGACCTTGCCGAAGTCAACACATCAAAGCCTGTTAAACCGAAAAAAGCCTTAATCGTTGTTATGGCAACGATGTTAGGTGGCATGCTAGCAGTCGCCATTGTACTTATTCAGAAAGCAATTCATAAAGGCATTGAAGATCCAAGCGAGATTGAGGCATTAGGTTTACCTGTTTATGCAAGTGTACCTTATTCAGAATATCAGGTTAAGCTGACTGGTTTTGCAAAAGCTCGGAAAGGTAAAACCGCCAAGGCGAAATCGATACTCGCAGTGGATAACCCGGCAGACCTCTCCATTGAAGCACTAAGAAGCTTACGCACCAGCTTGCACTTTGCCATGATGGAAGCAAAAAATAACGTAATCGCAATCTCAGGCCCAAGTCCAGGTGTAGGTAAGTCATTCATTTCAGTTAACCTCGCGACAGTATTAGCACAAAGTGATAAGAAAGTACTTATCATCGACGCCGATATGCGAAAAGGTTATCTGCAAACGCAATTTGGCATGCAGTGGGACAACGGATTAAGTGACTATCTTTCAGGTCGAATTAATTTAGAGCAAGCTGTTAAGCATAGCCAAGTTGAAGGGCTAGATGTAATGACGCGAGGTCAAATCCCACCTAACCCGTCAGAGCTACTAATGCATGAAAACTTCTCAAAACTTGTTGAAGAAGTCAGTGCTAAATATGACCTAGTAATAATTGATACACCGCCAATACTAGCAGTGACCGACCCAGCAATTGTCAGCGCACATGCTGGCAGTACTTTACTTGTTACGCGTTTTGGTCAAAACCATGTAAAAGAATTAGAGCTTACTCGAAATCGCTTTGAACAAAATGGTATTGATGTAAAAGGCGTGGTATTCAACGGCGTAGTCAAAAAAGCAAGTAATGCCTACGGCTACTATGGCTACTACAACTACGAATATAAGTCAGATAAATAATATAATGTAGGTCGTCGTTTACGGCGACAATTGAAATGATATTCGGTAGCAGCGACTTTACGTCGCGACAGTATAAACTGTCACCCTGAACTTGTTTCAGGGACTAAAGGTTTGTCATCCTGAACTTGTTTCAGGATCTAAATGCCACAGATTGAATCAGATACAAATCAACATTCAATCGGTAGAAGCGACTTTACGTCGCGTAAGATAACAATTGTGGGTTGTCGTTTACGGCGACCGTTGAAGTGATATTCGGTAGCAGCGACTTAACGTCGCGACAGTAAAAAACGTAACCCTGAAAACGTTTCAGGGTCTAATGGTTTGTCATCCTGAACTCGTTTCAGGATCTAAATACAACTGATTGAATCAGATACAAATCAGCATTCAATCTGTAGCAGCGACTTTATGTCGCGACAGAAAAATTTAACTAACCTCTTGAACTCGTCTCAAGAGCGAAAACATAAACAAATAAAGGAACACCTGTGAAAGTTCTTACAGTATTCGGCACAAGGCCTGAAGCAATCAAAATGGCACCACTCGTTCATGCACTAGCAAACGACGAGCGCTTCGATGCTAAAGTCTGTGTTACAGCTCAACACCGAGAAATGCTAGATCAAGTCTTAGAACTTTTTAAAATTACGCCCGACTTCGACCTAAACTTAATGAAAGCAGGACAAACTTTACCTGAAGTAACAAGTCGTATTTTGTTAGAGCTAACACCTGTCTTAAAAGAGTTCAAACCTGATGTTGTTTTGGTACATGGCGACACCGCCACTACTTTCGCAGCTAGCCTTGCAGCCTATTACGAGCAAATTGCAGTAGGACATGTTGAAGCTGGCTTACGAACAGGTAATATTTACTCGCCTTGGCCAGAAGAAGCAAATCGTAAACTCACAGGTGCTTTAACAAAGTTTCATTTCGCACCTACTGAAACATCTAAGCAAAACTTATTAACTGAAAACTATAGTGAAGAAAATGTCTTTGTAACAGGCAATACTGTAATTGATGCTCTATTAATGGTTAAGTCACAAATAGAACAAGATAAAGACTTATCATTAACACTCGCAGCACAGTTTCCATTTTTAGATGAATCAAAAAAACTCATTTTAGTAACAGGTCATCGTCGTGAAAGCTTTGGTGGTGGTTTTGAGCGCATTTGTGAAGCATTAGCACAAACAGCTAAAAAACACCCTGAAACGCAAATATTATACCCAGTTCATTTAAATCCGAACGTGCAAGAGCCTGTAAATCGCATTCTTGCAGATGTTGACAACGTACACTTAATTGAACCTCAGCAATACTTACCTTTTGTATACTTAATGAACCGAGCTCATATTATTTTAACTGACTCAGGTGGTATTCAAGAAGAAGCGCCAAGCTTGGGTAAGCCTGTACTAGTTATGCGTGATACAACTGAGCGACCAGAAGCGGTCGAAGCTGGTACAGTTCAACTAGTTGGCACAAATGTAGATTTAATCACTTCATCTCTAACCGAGTTACTTACTAAAGAAAGTAGCTATACGAGAATGAGCAGAGCACATAACCCTTATGGTGATGGTAATGCGTGCTCTAGAATTTGTGATATTTTAGCTAAATAACGAATATATTAAGAGTTTGATTTTGCTCATAGCTAGAAGCTATCAGCTAACAGATTTAAAAAGGGATATCATGTCTTTTGAAACAATTTCAGTAATAGGTCTTGGTTACATTGGCCTTCCAACTGCCGCAATGTTTGCCTCTCGTAAGAAAAAAGTAATAGGGATTGATGTTAATCAATATGCTGTTGACACGATTAATCGCGGTGAAATTCATATTGTAGAGCCAGAGTTGGATATGATAGTACACGCGGCAGTAACGGAAGGTTATTTAAAGGCAGCAGTAACTCCTGAACCAGCTGATGCATTCCTTATAGCAGTGCCTACACCATTTAAAAACAATGACTCAGAGATACCTGAACCTGAGTTATCTTACATTGAGGCTGCAAGTAAAACTATTGCGCCAGTATTAAAGAAAGGTGATTTAGTAATCTTGGAGTCAACTTCTCCTGTTGGCGCAACTGAGCAAATGGCTGAATGGTTAGCAGAAGCAAGAATAGATTTAACTTTTCCTCAACAAAATGGTGAAAATTCGGATATTCGCATTGCACATTGTCCTGAGCGAGTATTACCAGGTCATGTAGTACGCGAATTGGTTGAAAATGACCGTGTAATTGGTGGTATGACGGGCAAGTGCTCAGACGCTGCTATCGAACTTTATAGAACGTTTGTTGAAGGTGAGTGTGTAAAAACAAATGCTCGCACAGCTGAAATGGCTAAGTTAACAGAAAATTCATGCAGAGACGTACAAATCGCGTTTGCAAATGAGCTTTCAATAATTTGCGATAAGCTAAGTATTGATGTTTGGGAGTTAATCTCATTAGCAAATCGTCACCCTAGAATTAACATACTTCAACCAGGGCCTGGTGTCGGTGGACATTGTATTGCTGTAGACCCTTGGTTTATTGTAAGCAAAACACCAGCCGAAGCTAACATAATTCACACAGCAAGAAAAGTGAATGACTCCAAACCAAAATGGGTAATTGAAAAGGTAAAGCTTGCAATAGCTAACTACCTACTGAAAAATACAGAAAAGACAGCTAGAGATGTAAAGGTCGCTTGCTATGGTTTAGCCTTTAAGCCTGATATCGATGATCTAAGGGAAAGTCCTGCACTAGATATTACAAAAGAACTTTCAGAAATACATGTAGGGCAGATTTTTGCAGTTGAGCCGAATGTACATGTCCTACCTGCTGAGTTTAAGAATATTGAATTAGTTGATTTTGAAAAAGCTAAAGACATGGCTGATGTTCATGTACTTCTAGTAGATCACAGAGACTTTAAGCAAACAAAACTGTCTACTGAGTTTTTGGTGGATACAAAAGGTATTTGGTAAATGAGAATATTACTTACTGGCGGAGCTGGCTTTATTGGTTCCGCTGTCATAAGGCATATTATTAATAGTACAGATTGCTCAGTACTTAATATTGATAAGCTAACATATGCAGGCAATCTTGAGTCACTCATTTCCGTTGAGAATAATGAAAGGTATCAATTTGAAAAAGTAGATATTTGTGACAGTGAATCATTGAGTAGACTCTTTAAATCATTTAAACCACATGTTGTGATGCATCTTGCTGCTGAGAGCCACGTTGATCGTTCAATCTCTGGTCCAGCTGAGTTTATCCATACAAATATTATAGGGACATATACTTTATTAGAAGTTGCCAGATCATATTGGTTAACTTTAAATTCGGAGCGTCGAGAATCTTTTGTTTTTCACCATATATCAACTGATGAAGTCTATGGTGATCTGCCGTATCCAAAGGAACAATCTGGAAATTCTGAGTTACCACTGTTTACTGAGCAGACTGCTTATGATCCAAGCAGCCCATACTCAGCTAGTAAGGCTTCAAGCGATCATTTAGTTAGGGCATGGCACCGGACTTATGGACTGCCAACAGTGATAACTAATTGCTCAAATAACTATGGCCCATATCACTTTCCAGAAAAGTTAATCCCCCTAGTAATTCTGAATGCTCTAGAGGGGAAGGATTTGCCTATATATGGGGAGGGGGATCAGATTAGAGATTGGTTGTATGTTGAAGACCACGCCAGAGCGCTTTTTAAGGTTGCAACAGAAGGTAAAGTTGGAGAGACGTACAACATTGGTGGACATAACGAAAAACAAAATATTGAAGTTGTTACAAGTATTTGTAAAATTTTGGACGAACTAGTACCAAGAAAGAGTAGTTATACGAACTTAATTACATATGTTGAAGATCGTCCAGGCCACGACCGTCGCTATGCAATTGACTCAACTAAAATGAAGCGTGAGCTGCAATGGACCCCAGAAGAAACATTCGAGTCGGGTTTATATAAAACGGTATTATGGTACTTAGAAAATCAGCAGTGGTGTAAGAACGTCCAGGATGGATCCTATAACAGAGAGCGTTTAGGAACCCTAAATAAGGTATAAATATGAAAGGTATTATTCTAGCCGGTGGCTCAGGTACGAGACTTTACCCTATAACGAAAGGTGTTTCTAAGCAACTTTTACCTGTTTACGACAAACCCATGATCTATTATCCGATCTCTGTTTTGATGCTTGCTGGTATCAGGGAAATCTTGATCATAACCACCCCAGAAGACCAGAGCTCATTTCAGCGGCTTTTAGGTGATGGTAGAGATTTCGGTATTAATTTATCATACGAAATTCAATCTCGACCTGACGGTTTGGCTCAAGCATTTATTATTGGTGAAAAATTTATTGGTCAAGATGATGTTTGTCTCGTTCTTGGTGATAATATTTTCTATGGTCAGGGTTTTACTCCAAAGCTTATCGAAGCTGTACGTAAAGCTAAAAATAATGAAGGTGCAACTGTTTTCGGTTATCAAGTTAAGGATCCTGAGCGTTTTGGGGTGGTTGAGTTTGATGGTAACTTAAAAGCCATATCGATAGAAGAAAAGCCAGTTCAGCCGAAAAGTCATTATGCGGTAACGGGTTTATATTTTTACGATAACTCTGTTGTAGACATTGCAAAAAATGTTGAACCCTCTTCCCGTGGTGAGCTAGAAATAACATGTGTAAATAATGCTTATTTGGAAAAAAATAGCCTTAACGTTGAGTTATTAGGTAGAGGTTTTGCGTGGTTGGATACTGGCACACATGAAAGCCTTTTAGAAGCTGCGCAGTTTGTCGAAACTATCGAAAAAAGACAAGGTTATAAAATCGCTTGTCTAGAAGAAATCGCTTTTAATAGAAACTGGTTAACTACTCAAGAAATTGAAAGTCTGGCTAAGCCTTTGTTGAAGAATAGCTATGGAAAATATTTGCTTTCATTAATCAATTAAGTTTTGTTATTACCATGAAAAAAAAGTTAATCATTTATGGTTCTGGTGATTTTGCCTTACACTGCTCTCATTTGCTTGAGGCATCCGAAAAGTTTGATGTTGTAGCATTCACTGTTGATAAGGAGTTTTTGCTTCAGGACACTTTAGACAATAAACCTGTAGTGCCTTTTGAAATTGTTGGCCAAATGTTTCCTGCTGAAGATTTTGAAATGTTCGTAGCCATTGGTTATAAAAATATGAGGGCTAGAAAAAGGCTATACCATAAAGCTTGCTGTAAAGGTTACAATCTCATAACTTATATCAGCCCTAGCGCGTTAGTTGATAAAAGTGTAAAAATAGGTGCAAATAATATTGTTATGGATGGTGTAATAATTGAGCGGGGCACAAAAGTTGGCCACAACAATATTTTTTGGAGTGGAGCTATAGTTTGTCATGACTCCATTATTGGAAACCATTCATTTTTTGCAGCAAGAGCAACTTTAGGTGGTTATTCTAAAATTCAGGATTCTTGCTTTTTAGGGTTTAACTCTGTGATTTTGCAGAATATAACCTTAGAGAAGGAAACGCTTGTAGGAGCGTGCTCACTAGTGATTAAAAATAGCTTGGAATATTCGAAGTTAGTTGGTCAGCCTGCGAAGCTAATTAATTTACATAAAGAAACTGGAATTTTAGTAAAGTGAAAAGAATTAACAAGAAAATTGCAATTATTGGTGCTAATGAATTCCAAAATAAATTGATTTTGAAAGCAAAACAGCTTGGGTTGGAGACTCATGTATTTTCATGGGGTAAAGATGAGGTAGGTCAAAAAACGGCTGATTTTTTTTATAAATATGATGTTACCCAAAAAGAGAAAATAGCTAAAAAATGCGAAGAGCTGGATATTGATGGCGTTTGTAGCATAGCTTCTGACTTAACGAATATTACAGTCAATTTTATCAGGAAAAGGCTTGGCTTCAACCGAAACTCAGATCAATGTCTTGAAGTTACAACCAATAAATATTCAATGAGGGATGCCCTCAAGAAAGGAGGGAGCCCCATACCCAGCTATTACCTCTTTAACGATAATAAGAACCAACATACACTGAAAAGTTACCCATATATTGTAAAGCCAGTAGATCGCTCTGGAAGTAGAGGCGTAACTCTGATTCAAAAACCTTGTGAGCTTGAACTTGCGGTCATTAAAAGTATTAAAGAGTCATTTGTCTCGCAAGCTATAGTTGAAGAATACATTGAGGGGAAAGAATATAGTGTGGAGAGCTTTAGTGATAATGGGGTTCACCACATTTTGCAGATAACAGAAAAATTTACTACGGAAAATCCAAATTTTATTGAAATAGCTCACATTGCTCCAGCAATATTAGATAAAGAAACAATCAGAGAGGTAAACTCAATCGTCTCCAGTGCACTCACTAACTTAAATGTTAAGTTTGGTGCTAGCCATTCTGAGATAAAAATCGATAGTAATGGAGATATAAAGATCATTGAGATTGGGTCTAGAATGGGAGGTGATTTTATTGGCTCTGACCTTGTATATATTAATTCCAAAGTAGACTTCCTAAAGCTAGAACTTTTAAGTGCATTACAAATTAAAATAGACCCAGTTGATCTGAACCCAGAGAAAAATGATACTGAAACAGCATGTGTTATTTTCTCGTTTGATGAAAAGCAGTTTGAAACAGTCGGCAAATTTTTATTACAAGACTCAATTGAATATGCAATTAATAAAAACTTCTCTGGCAGTGTACAAAGTAGTTCTGAGAGATATGGTTATCACGTAGCGAAAGTAGCTAATAATAAACTTAAAGGAATAATAGAGGTTATCAGAAAATGATCCAATTCAATAAGCCACCAAAAACAGGTAATGAGCTTACTTTATTAGCTGATGCCATAGCTACGGGTAAACTTTGCGGAGACGGTGCTTACTCCAAAAAATGTGAAAAATGGTTTGAAGAAAGATTTGGTGCTCTAAGGGCACTTTTGACGCCATCTTGCACAGCTGCTTTAGAACTTGCAGCTATTCTAATTGATATAAAAGAAGGTGATGAAGTAATAATGCCGTCATATACTTTTGTTTCTACAGCAAATGCTTTTGTTTTGAGAGGAGCAAAAGTTATATTTGTGGACATACGAAAGGATACAATGAACATTGACGAGACTTTGATTGAAGCAGCGATAACACCTAAAACTAAGGCATTAGTACCAGTACATTATGCAGGAATTTCATGTGAGATGGATAAAATCATGGATATTGCCAATAGGCATAATTTATGGGTTATTGAAGATGCTGCACAAGGGGTTATGTCAACTTATAAAGGTAAGGCATTAGGTGCAATCGGACATATTGGTTGTTATAGTTTTCATGAAACTAAAAATTACACATCAGGCGGGGAAGGTGGGGCAATATTAATAAACGATCCGAAATTGATAATGAGAGCCGAAGTGGTTCGTGAAAAAGGCACTAATCGAAGTCAGTTTTTGAATGGTATGGTAGACAAATATACTTGGCAAGATATAGGTTCTAGCTTTTTACCCAGTGAATTGCAGGCTGCATATCTACTTTCTCAGTTAGAAAGCGCGGAAGAAATAAATGAGAATCGCTTGGGTCTATGGCAGCGGTACTATGATTCTTTATCAAAAGTATTGCCACACAATCAATTGCCTTGTATTTCAAATGAAGTGAATCACAATGCCCATATGTTTTTTATAAAATTAGAAGATCAGACTCAAAGAGATAAATTTATTAACTTTATGAAAGATAATAAAGTTGTAACTCCTTTTCATTATATTCCTTTACATATTAGTCCTGCTGGTAAGATGTTTGGAGTATTTCATGGAACAGAAAAGAATACATCAGAAGAAAGCTCTAAACTAGTCAGATTACCATTGTATTACGGTATGAATGTTGATGAACAAGAAAAGGTAATTGAATATATTAAAATCTTTTTAGGCAATAGAACCTAATGATACATCTGTTTTGTGAATCTTTTAAGTTGGGGGGGGTTCAATCATTTTACTTAAGGTTAGCTAAAGCCTACCACGGTAAGTTCGTGCTAGTTAGCTTAACAGACCTATATGATGAACAATTTCTACGTGACCTTGAACAGACAGGGATCTCATATTTTTTTGCGAGTAACTTGTTTTGTCTTCCAATTAAACTTAAAAGAGCAACTCACTTAAACCTAATCCCTATTAACAAAAATAAATTATTAAGCTTTTTACCTGATGACGAGTTAAATATCCATGTGTCTAGCCTAAGTGGTGCAGTGTTTGCTTCAAGGATATCAGTATATAAAAAGGTAAAGTTAAATATTGGTATCTACAATAGTTTAATATTTGGTTGGAAAGGTGATCGTAGGTCATACTATGAGTATTTGTCTTCTGCGCTTTTAGATGACTTTTTTGGTAAAGAAACAGTCCTATTTACAAATGAAAAGTCAAAGAGTCATTACGAGAAATTATTAGGTAAGGATTTAAATGGCAGATTGATGCCCGTTGGGGTTGAAACGCGTAATGTTAGCTTATCTTCCCCTAAAGTTAAAAATTTAGATAGATTCACAATTGTTACCATAGGTAGGTTAATAGAATATAAAACCTACAATAAACACCTGATTAACGTATTGAATAAGATTACTCCTAAGTGCAAGAGTAGGATTGTACTTCGCATTTACGGGGAAGGAGATTACTCAAAAAAATTAAAAGCTCTAGCTAGTGACTCTAATTTTGAAATTGAATTTCTTGGTAATATTAAGTATTCAAATTTAGCTGAGGCATTTAAAGATGCGGATTGTTTTGTTGGTTGCGGTACTACTCTAATAGAAGCTGCTTCATATGGTTTGCCTTGTATTATAGGTATTGAAGGCATAGAGCAGCCTTTAACATATGGCTTTTTTAGTTCTACGAAAGGGTTTTCCTTTCATGAGCCAGGGCTAGAGTATAGTTTAATTACTATTGAAAGTTGTATAGAAAAGCTTTTGGGCTTAACACAAGAGAGCTTTGCGGATCTCAGTTTAAAACATATTGAGAGAGCTACAGACTTTTCTTTAAAATCTAGTTACGAGAAAATGAACGAAAACTTTGAACGACAAGGGTACTATAATCGTTCAATTTGCAATTTGAATATAGCAAAACTAAATTGCTCAATACTTTACGAACAGGTCACTTCATTAATCAACCCATCAAGCGCTTATAATAATAGGTATAAAAATAATGGGCGATAGAATACTCATTAATGCTGTGTTAAGTGCAATCTCAGGCGGTGTTAAATTAATTGGTGGTCTCCTTCTAGTTAAATTAGCGGTTAGCAAGTTTGGTGCTGACAAGTTGGTTCTATTGGGCCAGTTTAATAATATCTTTATGATTGCTAGCGGTTTGGCTGGAGCGGGGTTGTATGCAGGCTATGTGTCTATGACTTCATCGAAAACTAATGTTCTCGATAAAACATTATGTTTCAAATCGGTTGCTCATGCCTTTAGAACTTTGGTAATTGGTATAGTTGTTTTTATATTGCTCTGGAACATATACCTTTCGGACTATGCAGTTATGACAGGTTCACTTCTGCTACTTTCAATCTTTTTATGTGTTTTTTTCCCTGTTGCTGAAATTCTTCAGGCTGTGGTAAATACTACAATATCCTCAAAAGCTCTGTATTTAATAAAAATTTTTTCAATTATCATTAGTTTGCTATTGGGTTTTTTATTAATAGAGTTTAAGGAGAATGGTGGGTTTCTCATTAATACTCTTTTTGGTGTTTCCGTCACAATTATCAGTTTGATTGTGCTGTACCGAAAAAAAAATATAGTCACTATTAGTAATGATGCAAATTCTCATGAAAATATAGATTTTGGCCCTTTTACCAAAATGTTTGTAATTTCAATGTTGTTTGTGCCTGTTGCTAAAATATTGAGTCGAGATTTTGTTATAGAAGCAGAAGGTCTTGTTAACGCAAGTATCTGGCAGTCTTACCTTACGGTTTCTGATTCCTATACTGTTATCTTTACGATGTTCTTGAGTGTGTTTTACTTAAAAGAGGTGAATAAACTAAAAGACAAGCCCATAATACATATTTTTATGAACTATGGTAGTAAGCTGATTTTTATTTTCTTAGGCGCATTTTCTTTAGTTTATTATATTTGGCCAAGCTTAACGTTATTCTTTATGGGTATTAACATTGCTGGTGAAAATGATTATAGGCTGTTTATTTTGCTAGGCGATCTATTCCGTTTTTTTTCGTTGTTGCTAACTTATAACTTTATAGTAAGAAAAAAACTAAAGTTAGGGGTTTTGTTAGAGTTTGTTCAAGCTGCGTTATATGCTGTTTTGATTTATATTTTTCATGAAATAGCAGCATTTGAAGGTGTTTTTATATCTTACCTTGTTTGTTACATATTGTATTTTTCAGCCGTTTTGCTCGGGAGTTTTTATTTGGATAAAAGGCTAAATGAATGTTGATTGATATTTTGTTTTTTTCGGTATTACTCATTTTCTTAGAGAAGTCGTTAGTTGGTAAAGCAGGGTATATAACATTTTCACCATTAGTGGTTTTTCTCGCAGCTTATAATTTGTTATTTATTTTTCCTTCAATACTAGTTTTGATGCCTGGTGGGGCTGTGCTTTATATGGCTAAAGCACCTGCTGACATACTTGCAAATTATGAATTATTTAACAGAGCTTTTTTTTACATCTTTTTCTTAAGTTTCTGTCTTTTGACGCTTTCTAAGCGCAATTGGTTTATGAAACATGAAGTTGCCCAGGTAGTTGAGCCAAGCTGGTTTTACTCATTGTTATTTCTTGGGATTGTACTTAAGTATATATACTTAGGTGTTGGGTTGGGTTTCAATCCATTGTTGATTTTGGAACGAGCATTATTTCCGCGTGAATTCACATCAATAAAAGTTGGTACAGGATTTATTAATTATTTGCAGAGTTCGGTAACTTTACTTGCTTATTTTTTAGCGCTGCTACTATATTTTGACAGGCGCACCAAGACTTCATTATTCTTCTTAATTCTTTCAGCTTTGCTCTTTTTTGTGGGGGGGGGGAAGCAGCAAATACTTTGGTTAGCTTTTGTTTATATAATGGTTAGTAATAAAAATAAATTGACGACTTCAGCTGGCTTGTTTAAGAATTTAAAGTACATGGTAGTAATTGTACTTGTTGTGATTTTGTCTTTTTCAATCATGGTTGTCCGTTCAGATGATAGAACGCTTTTCGAAAAGCTTACAAAATATCAAAAAGAATCGTATCATTCAGCAAAAGTTATTAGTGACTTTACCTGGCAGTCTGAATATCCAATAAATGCAGTTGTTGATAGCTTTATCGCTCCAATTCCAAGAGCTATTTGGTCAGAAAAACCTTATATAGGAATGTATAACAGGTATTGGAGGGAGAAGTATGAAGCGAATACTGTCCGCTATCATACATCTACATATGGCTTTATTGCTGAAGCGTATATGGTTGCAGGTTTTTTTGGGGCTTTCCTTTATGCTCTTATATTTTCGTTTTTTGTCTTCATTAGCTATGTCTTGTTATTACGAGCTAAAACTTTGTTTTATACTTTCATTCCTATTTATTTGACAACACTATTTTACTTTTTTATGAGAACTGGGTTTACGGGGTTTGTTGTAATAAATGTCGTTTTTACCCTTTTTGTATGTTCATTATTCCTTAGGAAAACTTACAGGATAAAACTATGATAGCAAAAATCTACAGGTTTTTAGTTTATATTTTGATTAATCTTGCGTGGCTATTTAAACCAAAATTTTCAACGAAACTATATTATAAATTGCTGAAGAGTAATGGTGTCGTTTTTCAGGGGGAGCCAAACTATATTTCAGCTAAAGTTTGGTTTGATAGTGCCGATTACACAAAAATCTCTTTGGGCGCTGGAATTACTATTTCTAGTAACGTACGTATATTAACTCACGACTGGTCTCCTCATACAGTTAGAAAGGCTAGTGGTAATTTTGATGAGAAGCCCCTTGGTAAACTGGATGGCATTACTATTGGAGATTACACGTTCGTTGGTACGGGGACTATTATAATGCCAGGTTGTCAGATTGGTAGGGGTGTTATTGTTGGCGCAGGCTCTGTGGTTAGAGGTGTAATTCCTGACTTTGCGATTGTAATAGGTAACCCGTGCAAAGTTATTGGTGATTCGCGTGATTATGTTAATAAAGTAATTTCAAAGCAAGGGACTTAAAGGATGCGGGAATTAATCATATGCTGTTGTATTAGTTCACTAGAAGAGCGTGTTCGGTTATATAAATTAAAAAGGTTATTAGATAGTGAGCTTGTTGGATATCAATTTATAGGATGGAATAGAAAAGCATTAAAGGTAAATTCTCTGAACTATAAAACCTCGTATTTAATGAGTTTTAAAAAGCCAATCAGTATGTTGATGCCTGCTTATTATATTTTATGGGCAATATTGCTTTTTATTAGGTTAATTTTTGTTAGTAATAAAAATAGTCGAATATACGCAGTTGGTTTAGAGAGCGCAGTTCCTGCTATGCTAGCTAGCTTTTTCAAAGGGGGGGGGTACATATTTGATAACCCAGATAATTTTAGTACTTCTTTTGGATTGACTGGAAATGTCAAAAAAATAATTGATAAGCTTGAAAGTGTAGTAGCTAAGAAATCTTCGGTTCATATCCTTCCAAGTGAGGCAAGAGTTATTATACCGACAGATAAAGACAGATTTTTGTATAATACACCAAGCAAAAAATCTCTATCGTTAGCGCATACTATATTTACTAATGAAAGTGATGAATTTGTTAAATCTGTAAAAAGAGATGGAAGATTTAAACTTTACATAAATGGTCGGGTAGTAGATGATCGAGGGGCTGATTATTTACCAATTGTTTTTGGTGGATTACCTGTAAATGAGTATTGCTTAGTTATAGCCGGTGAAGTCGCTTCTGAGCGACTTGAAAAATTTCTTTCTAAAACAAATTTGACAGTTTATCGAGTTGATAGAGTGCCAAATGAAATCTCACTGGCATTATATTTAGCTGTAGATGTTGTTTTCGCTTTGTACTCACCAGTTAGACCTATTAACAGGTTAGCTGAATCTAATAAATGGTATGATTGTTTAGCAATTGGAACGCATTGCATAACTAATAAAGAGATACTAAGTGCCAGTAAACTATCTAAATATGAAAACTTTTCTGTTGTTGAATATGGCAATACAGCAGAATTAATGAATCTGCTTAAAAAACTCAAATTAAATAGTAAAAGAGCTAATCAGTTTAGTCCGTTTGATTGGGAATCAAATATGCTAACGATTTTAAATGAACCACATGGATAATTATAAATAATGCTGCAAGTACTTCAGGACTTAGAAAAAGGTGGAACTTCAATTATCGAAGCGCCTGTACCTCAACCAAAATCAGGGCATTTGATTGTTAATACTTCGGCGAGTTTAATTTCTGCTGGAACTGAAAGGATGTTGGTTGAGTTTGGTAAAGCCAGTTATTTAGATAAGGCCAGACAGCAACCAGAAAAAGTAAAGATGGTGCTTGATAAAGTCAAGACTGATGGATTAATTACAACATATGATGCTGTTAAAACAAAGTTAGGTCAACCTTTGCCCCTTGGTTATAGCAACGTAGGGGTCGTTGCCAACGTAGGAAAAGGTGCTGAGCATTTTAAATTAGGTGATCGAGTTGTGTCGAATGGTCCTCATGCAGATGTTGTTAGAGTGCCTAAAAACCTGTGTGCAAAGATACCTGATAATGTCTCGGATTATGAGGCAAGTTTTACGGTTGTTGGTAGCATTGGTTTACAAGGTATTCGCCTGATACAACCGACTTTGGGTGAGGCGATCGTTGTAACTGGGGTTGGTCTAATTGGCCTGATGACCGTACAGTTGCTGATAGCGCAGGGGTGTCGGGTTCTGGCTATTGACTTCGACGATGCCAAATTAGCACTGGCTAAGCAGTATGGAGCTGAAATTTGTAATCCAGGAAAGGGGCAGGACCCTGTTGCTGCAGGTATGGCCTTTAGTCGTGGTAATGGAGTAGATGGTGTAGTTATCACTGCATCCACTAAATCAAATGATCCAGTTACTCAAGCCGCCAGAATGTGCCGTAAAAGAGGGCGAGTTGTTCTAGTTGGTGTTGTTGGTTTAGAGTTAAACCGCTCTGACTTTTATGAAAAGGAAATTAGTTTTCAAGTTTCTTGTTCATATGGGCCTGGTAGATATGATGAAGAGTATGAAGATAAAGGGAATGACTATCCTATAGGTTTTGTGCGCTGGACTCAGCAACGAAACTTTGAAGCCGTGCTCGATATGATGTCTAGCGGTAAACTCGTTATCGACGAATTAATAACAAAGGTATTTGAGTTTGAAAACGCACAAGATGCATACGAATTGCTTACAGTAGACAAGTCTGTTTTAGGTTTGATACTGAATTATCAATCAGCGGTCGATAAGCGTCATACTAATATCCTACGTTTAGCAGAAGAAACTGCAAGGCCTGTTTCTGCAAACCAGCCTTCTGTTGGTTTTATTGGAGCAGGTAATTACGCTTCTAGAACTTTAATTCCTTCATTTAAAAAAGCTGGTTGTAGGTTGCATTCGTTATCTACTTCTGGAGGTGTTAATAGCTCTATTTATGGCAAAAAGTTGGGGTTCGAAAATGCAATTAGTGACACCGATTCTATGTTTTCGAATGATGAAATAAACACTTTAGCAGTTGTAACTCAACATAACTCTCATGCTTACTTTGTCTGCAAAGCTCTAGAGGCTGGCAAGCATGTTTTTGTTGAAAAGCCGCTGGCCTTAACATACGAAGAGCTTGATAAAGTAAAAAGCGCATACGAAGGTTCTTCGGCAGCTCTGATGGTGGGTTTTAATCGCCGTTTTTCACCGCATGTCCAGAAAATGAAGTCTCTTATTTCTTCTGTCAGTAAACCCAAAACTTTTATCATGACTATGAATGCTGGCGATATTCCTGCTGAGCACTGGGTTCATGATATAGAAAAAGGTGGTGGGAGAATTATCGGCGAGGCATGCCATTATATTGATTTAATGAGGTTTTTATCTGGATCCGAAATCGTCTCTGTTCAAGCCAGAAGAGTTGGAGAGCAATGTGATGGGAGTATCGTAGAGGATAAGGCTGCTATTATCTTAGGTTTTAAAGATGGTTCTCTAGGTACAATTCATTACTATGCAAATGGCTCTAATAGCTTTCCTAAAGAAAGGATCGAGGCTTTCGTAGACGGGAAAGTTCTTCAACTTGACAACTTCATTAAATTAAAAGGCTTTGGCTGGTCCGGTTTTAATAAAATGAATTTGTGGAAACAAGATAAAGGACAAGATGAATGTTCAAGATTGTTCTTAGAGGCCATCGAGCAAGGTGGTGAAATGCCTATTTCTAGCCAAGAGATCTTTGAGGTTGCTAAGGTATCAATTGATATCGCTGAGCAATTGAGGAATCAAGATTAGCATGTTGACTAAGCTTTCTAGATTATTTTGGACGGTGAGATACCTCACCGCCAAACAAGTATATTATCGCCTTTACTACCGTTTTGTGAAGCCGTCTGTGTTAACTTTAGAATCATTGGAAGCACAATCTGATTTTAATCAGGTTGGTGGTTTTGAGTGGGACGGCATTTGTTATAAAGAACAGTTAATAACCAGCTGTAATGAAGCTACATTCCTTAATAAAAAAGCTAGTATTAAGGACAAAGCAATTTGGAATGATACAAAACTAGAAAAGCTTTGGCTTTATAATTTGCATTACTTTGAAGACCTTAGTTCTTCGGATGCATATGATAGAGTTGATTTCCACACGTCCCTCGTTAATCGTTGGATCAATGAAAACCCTGCCTGTACAGGAAATGGCTGGGAGCCTTATACTCTTTCATTGAGGATCGTTAATTTCATAAAGTGGTCATCAAAGTTCAAGTATAGAGATAGTCGGTTTTTAGCCAGTTTGCGTCAACAGTCAGAAGCATTAATGCAGCAATGTGAGTACCATATATTAGCTAATCATTTATTTGCTAATGGTAAAGCTCTCACTTTTTCTGGAGTTTATTTCGGTCCTTTGGGTACAAGCTATTTGCTACGCGGCTTAGAGATATTGGATGCTGAGTTTAATGAGCAGTTTTTAGATGATGGAGCACATTATGAACTCAGTCCTATGTATCACAGCGTTATGCTGTGGGATGTTTTAGAGCTAATAGAGTTGGCACTTACTTCTAATAATAAGCAGCTTCTAGAGAGAGTGGATAGCTGGAAAAGTATTGCAAGTAAGGGGCTATCATGGCTTGAAAGTATGTTGCATCAAGATAATGAGATATCGTTTTTTAATGATGCGGCGATTGGTATTGCCCCAAGCCCAGTTAAACTATTTGAATATGCTAAACAATTACAGGTATCATTCAACAGCACAACTCCTGATTTATACAAACTCCACAAAGACTCTGGTTTTTCGGTCATACATGGTTCAAATTATAAAATTATTATGAATCATGCGGATATAGGCCCAACCTATCAACCTGGCCATGCGCATGCTGATTCATTGAGTTTTGAATTCTCTCTTATGGGTAAGAGAGTTTTTGTTAATTCAGGCACTTCTATGTATGGTGTTTCGGAAGAGCGTGAGGCTGAAAGAGGGACTTCAAGTCACAATACTGTGACGATTGAAAATATTAACTCTTCAGAAGTTTGGAGTGGCTTTAGGGTTGCGAAACGTGCTCGTTCTTCGTGTGTACTTGTCAATAAGTCTATGACTGAGGTTCAGCTTAACCTTAGTCACGATGGTTATTCAAGGTTAAGCTCTAACTATGTACATTCAAGAAAGATATGTAGCAATAGCTCCAGCTTCAGTATTATTGATTCAATACCTGTCGAAAATTCTAAAGGGGTTTTTGGTCATTATCATTTGCACCCAGACATTATTGTTACAGAGGTGAAAAATGATACTCTTACTTTACAACACAAAAGCTTAAGTGAGTTGCGCATAATGCTTGAAATAGGTAATGCTCAAGTTTCACTTGAAGAGTATTTTTACCATCCTGAGTTTGGTATATCAATTGTTAGTAAAAAGCTGATATTAAAGAGTATTGATTCGAGTAAGCCTTTCTCAATGGTTGTGAAATGGTGAATGACATGAATCCTAAAATTTGTTTAGTGACTAACTTATCTCTTAATAATGAACCTACAGTTGAAAACAGACTGCTTCCATATGTTGATTGCTTGAGGAAGAAGAAGGTGGAAGTGACGCTTTTCAGCTCAGATGTGCAGCTTAAAGAATGTATTTTGAAGGTAGTAAAACACCATTCTACCTTCTCAGAATTGGAAAGACCCAAGTCGTTTATCAAGAGAGCTTTATTTGAGTGGCGTGAGTCTAGGCGCATACTAAAGAAGGTTTCCGAAGGTGATTTTGATTTATATATAATTACAATTCCTTCTATGTTTCTACTTTTCAATTTGTATTTGTTAAAAGGAAAGAAAGTTTGTTTGGATGTTCGAGATTTAACTTGGGAGTATCTTGACAATAGCAGCTTGATACAGAGACTTTCTAAGTCACTCTTTCGAATGTTGGCTGATTTCAATATCAAGTTTTCCAATTATCAAATTGTAACCAATGATACTGAATTTGAATATATGTCCAAAAGAAGCGGTGTTGTTCTTAAATATTCTAATGGTGTGACTGAAGAGCAATTTAATGAGCTACAAAAATTAAGTGCTCCATCTTCAGAGTCAATATTTACAGTTACTTATTGTGGTAAAGTAGGTGTGGCACAAAACCTTTCTGTATTAATTGAAGCGGCTAGCCTACTTCCTGACGTAAATTTTAAGATTGTAGGGTACGGACCTCAAACAGATGAGATTGAAGCTCTTGCAGAAGAAAAAGCTCTGACGAATGTTGAATTTACAGGTCATGTAAACTGGTCAGAAGTTTTAAAACACTATAATGAATCTCATGTTCTTTACGCGCAATTAGGACCACTATTCTCAGGAGCTATGCCTTCTAAGCTCTTTCAGTACCTAGCAACAGGGCGCTATGTTATATACGGTGGTGAGGGGCAGGCAGAAGAAACATTGAAACAATTTAAAATGAGTAGAGTAATACCCTCCAATAACGTAGATAAATTGGTTGAGGCTATAAAGTTGGCAAAGTCGCACCAACTGAATCACTCTGAATCCGAGTTCAATAAGTCTTTAATTGCAGAACAGTATGTACGAGAAAAAAATGTAAGTAGAGTACTAGAGACTATTCTATGAAAGTAATCTTAACGGGAGCAACTGGCTTTATTGGAAAGCATCTTTTGAGCTTTCTTTTAAAACATGACTTTGAATTAATCTCTATTGTAAGAGATAGAGAATCAGACCTTTGCAGAGATAGTCGGTGTCTGTCGTACGAAGAGTTTTATCAGCTTAATGAAAGTGAGTTACCTGGTATTGACGCTGTAATACACCTCGCTGGTGCTGCGCATAGAACTTTTTCTGATCAAGATGCTAAAGAGACAAATGAAACGCTCACTCTGAATATGGTTAGGAAGTCTAAATCTTTGGGTGTAAAAAGGTTTATTTTTATTAGTAGCGTTGGCATATATCATGAGCAGCCTGAAATGATAGACTTAAATACTGTACCTAGTAATACTCAAAAAAACACAAATTTTTATAAGTTACAAGCCGAAAATATTGTAAAACGTGGTTTTTTAGATTGTTCAACCGATTATGTAATTTTAAGATTACCTTTAGTGTATGGTGAAGGTGTAAAAGCAAACTTTGCTTCATTAATGAAGTTAGTATATAAAAGCTTACCTCTTCCATTTCGCTTAATAAAAAACAATAAGAGAAGCTTAGTGTCTGTTTATAATTTAGTTGATCTAATTAAAGTTTGCATTGGACACTCTGAGGCAGCGAATCAGACTTTCTTGGTAAGTGATGATAATGATTTGTCAACTTCTGAAATGGTTGCGTTGATGGCAAAAGTACAGGGTAAACCTAACTTGTCACTTCCAATGCCTGTTTTTTGTTTTAATTTTGCGGGTAAAATGTTTGGAAAGCAAAGTGTTGTTGATAGACTTGTTGGTTCTCTGCAAGTCGATATTTCACACACTAAAAAAACATTAAATTGGCAGCCGCCTTATTCTGTTGAAGATGGGTTTAAATTGTCGGCTCATCGAGCGTAATGGAATTTAAAATGATTAGATTATTAGATTTTTTATTGGCCTTATTTGGCTTGATTGTATCGTTTCCTTTTTTAGTCCTGATTTTTATCATTGGACTTTTTGATACTGGATCGCCCATATTTACTCAAGAAAGAGTGGGTCGTAACAAAAAACCTTTTACTTTGGTAAAGTTTAGAACAATGAAGGTTGAAACTGCGTCTGTTGCAAGTCATTTAGCCAGCGCTGCTTCTATCACGCCTCTGGGTAGCTTTTTACGTAAAACTAAATTAGATGAGTTACCACAGCTTTGGAATGTTTTAAAAGGTGAAATGAGTTTGGTCGGGCCTAGGCCGGGGTTGTTTAATCAAGAAGAATTAACTGTAGCGCGAGATGAACGAAATGTATTTGATGTACGTCCTGGAATTACTGGGCTATCGCAAGTAAATGAAATAGACATGTCAACGCCTGACTTATTAGCAAAAACAGATAGGGAAATGATTGATGCAATGAGTATTGGTAATTATTTTAAATATATATTTATGACAGTTGCAGGTAAAGGATCTGGCGATAGGGTTAAGAAGCGGTAAGTTATAAGTTGCGAGTTAGCTAGGTTAAGTTAGCGAGATTAAAGTAGCGAGTAAATATTAAGAAGCGCGGTGTGATGTAGTAGTTGCACCGCGCATTTTTTTGTAATGTAAATCGTCATTTATGGTGATTGGTTTAGTTGTTGTCGGGTCGAAACCTCGACCTACAGGGGCAGTTTGTCAGTGTCATCACCCTGAATTTGTTTCAGGGTCCATAAAACAATGGATTAAGAAATAAGTTATGAATAATTGGATTGTAGGTGATTTGGCAAAGCCGCAATAGTCTGTCTACTTAATAAGTCTGAAATGACAGTTGTTGAAATATTGTGTATATTTGTAGTCTATAACTAAATCATTAGTCTATGTGATTGAAATTTGTTAGCTCAAGGATTTACAGTGGATAGTTGGTTCCGTTCTCTTCTTAATGCCTCTCGCTCGAAAAAGCGTCTTTTTACTTTATTGATCGACTCTATTTTTATTTTTAGTGCCTTTTGGTTAGCGCTTATTGTCAGGCTTGACAGTCTGTCACCATTCTTTGAGATAAAAAACTGGTTAATTCTATCATTATTATTACCGGTGAGCTTATTTGCTTTTGTCAATTTAGGTCTTTATCGCGCAGTATTAAGGTATGTTGGCGCCCATGCAATTGGGGCTATTTTGGTTGGTACGGTTCTTAGTACAATTGTTTTGATAATGGCATCGTTTTTCTCGCATGTATCTATTCCACGTACTATGCCTATTATTTATGCTTGGTTGCTTATCTTGTCTGTTGGTGGCTCACGTATTATGGTGCGCGCCATGGTTGGGCGTTTAGCAACAGTAAACAAAACCCCTGTTGTAATTTATGGCGCAGGTTCTGCTGGTCGTCAACTAGCCCCTGCTATAGGTGCCGGGGAAGAGTATTTTGTTAGTGCTTTCATTGACGATGATAAGTCAAAACAAGGTGCCATTTTACAAGGTATACCAGTTATTGCTTTCAATGGTATTTTTAGCCTAATTGAACGAAAAAAAGTAAAAAAGATACTTCTAGCTATGCCAAGTGAAAACAGAGCTCGTCGCAAAGAAATTCTTTCACAGCTTGAGAATTTACCTGTAGAAGTTATGACTATTCCCGGTATGGTTGATATTCTCGAAGGTAGAGCAACGCTTAACGATATCAAAGATGTTGAAATTGAAGATTTATTAGGGCGAGATCCCGTCGTGCCTAAGCAAGATTTATTGAATGCCAATATAAAACACAAATCTGTTATGGTGACTGGTGCTGGTGGTTCAATTGGTTCGGAGCTTTGCCGGCAGATTATCAAACAATCGCCTACTAAACTCGTATTATTTGAGTTGAGTGAGTTTGCACTCTATTCGATAGAAAAAGAATTAAATGAGTTTATTAAGTCTAAAGGGTTAGACATTGAGCTTATTCCGATAATGGGGTCGGTACAGCACATAAACCGCTTAGAAAACTGCATGATTGCTTTTGGTGTGCAAACGGTTTACCACGCTGCAGCTTACAAACATGTGCCTTTGGTTGAGCATAATGTAGTTGAAGGTGTGCGTAACAATGTATTTGGAACATATTACGCTGCTAAGGCGGCAATCAATGCCAAGGTTGAAACCTTTGTTCTTGTAAGTACAGACAAAGCTGTGCGCCCAACCAATGTAATGGGTACGACTAAACGTATGGCAGAGCTCTGCCTACAAGGTCTAGCGCAGAACAAAGAAAAAGGTAAACATAAGACACGCTTTTGCATGGTACGCTTTGGTAATGTTTTAGGCTCTTCTGGTTCAGTTGTGCCGCTGTTTAGGCGACAAATTAAAGAGGGGGGCCCTATTACTTTAACTCACCCTGATATCACTCGTTTCTTTATGACAATCCCTGAAGCGGCTCAACTTGTTATTCAAGCTGGTGCTATGGGTAAAGGTGGCGATGTTTTTGTGCTCGATATGGGGGAATCTGTAAAGATTAAAGATTTAGCTACTAAGATGGTACACCTCTCTGGCTTAGAGGTAAAAAGCGAGTCTAATCCGCATGGTGACATTGAAATTAAATGCACTGGCCTACGACCAGGCGAAAAGCTTTATGAAGAGTTATTGATTGGTGATAACGTCGAAAATACAACCCATGAGCGCATTATGAGTGCTAAAGAGGTAATGCTGCCACTTGCTGAGTTAAATGTATTTTTAGAAGCGTTAGATATTGCTTGCCATAATTTTGAACATGAAAAAATTCGCCAGCTATTGTTAGACGCACCTACTGGTTTTAATCCAACAGATGGAATCTGTGATTTAGTCTGGAATGCAAAAACTACAAGCGTTGAGCAAAAAATTGCTGACGATAGGAAGGTTGTTAGTTTTAAATGAATGTAAGCTAGAAGCTAGAAGCTAGAAGCTAGAAGCTAGAAGCTAGAAGCTAGAAGCTAGAAGCTAGAAGCTAGAAGCTAG
>NZ_JBWVBR010000031.1:0-24757 GCF_056629255.1 Pseudoalteromonas sp. NFXS53
AAGATGGCGAACTAGAAGCTGCTGAACTAGACAAAGTGCTTGAAAACATCACAGTCACACTGACTGGTAAAGACAAGTTTGGCCGCGCCGTGTCACTCACGCGAACTACAGATGTTAATGGTCAATACGCGTTTGCAGATTTAACCGAAGCAAACAAAGATGGTTACTCAGTTGCTGCAACCTTCTCAGACAATACAGCTCATGAGAACGGAAAAGACTATCTGATTATTGGTGCTAACCGAACTGAGTCAAACACGGTAAATAGTGCCGTAAAAGTTGATTTAACGGGTGCAACTCAATCAGCAACTGTAGACTTCACAGAAAAACTGAAGCCAGTTAATTACGAAGTATCTGGCCGTGTCTTCCTGGATACTTTACAAGACGGTGAGCTTGAAGCTGCCGAGCTAGATAAAGCACTAGAAAACATCACCGTGGCTTTAACTGGTAAAGATAAGTTCAGTCGTATGGTGTCTCTAACGCGCACTACAGACATCAACGGCCAGTACATGTTTGCAGATTTAACCGAGGCGAACAAAGATGGTTACAGCGTGACAGCGACACAGTCCGGTCTTGCAAACCACCTCGATGGAAAAGACTACTTGGTTGTGGATGCAAGTCGCACAGAATCTCAAACAGCAAGTAATACGGTTGTGGTTGATTTAACTGCTGATACACGCTCAGCAACAGTGGACTTTACCGAGCAGTTAGAGCCAGAACAGCGCAGCATATCTGGGCGTGTATTCTTAGATACTCAACAAGACGGTGAGCTTGAAGTTGCTGAGCTAGACAAAGCTTTAGAAAACATCACTATAACGCTGACAGGTAAAGACAAGTTTGGTCGCACTGTATCGCACACTCAAGCAACCAAAGTTGACGGTACTTACACATTTACTGGCTTAACTGCAGCAAATGATGCGGGTTACACGGTAACAGCCGCGCAATCAGGAATTTCTAAACAACTAAATGGTCAAGATTATTTAATCTTGGGTGCTGCGAAAACAGCCTCAAACACAGCTAATAATTCAGTCATTGTGGCATTGTTAGGTAATACAGAGACGGCAGGCGTTGATTTCACAGAGATGTTAGCTGATGAAGATCGTCGTATATCTGGTCGCGTGTTCTTAGATACGCAACAAGACGGTGAGCTTGAAGCGGCAGAGCTAGATAAAGTTCTAGAAAACATTACAGTCACGCTGACAGGTAACGACATCTTTGGCCGCTCTGTATCACGCACTCAAACAACCCAAGCTGATGGTACTTACACATTCACAGGTTTAACGGCGGCTAATGATTCAGGTTATAAGCTTCAAGCAAGTTCTGGCGGTTATGTGAATGGTAAAGATTACTTAACCACATCAGGTGTAACTTCTATATCTGACATGTCTGATAATACAGTTCTAGTAAAGTTAAACGGTTCGAATGAGCAAGCAACGGTTGATTTCACCGAATTACCAAAACCAGGTGAAGGTAGTATTACCGGCCTTGCATTCTTTGATGCTCAGCAAGATGGTGAGTTAGAAGCTGCTGAATTAGATAAACCGCTTTCGGCTGTGTCAATCTCGCTTGTAGGTAGAGATATTTATGGTCGTACCGTAACGTTCCAGACGCAAACCAATGAGCTAGGTCAATTTAACTTCACCAACTTAACTGCTGCGAATGATGCTGGCTACACAGTTACAGCGGGATCTGGTGGCTTTATCAATGGTCTTGATTACTTAACCATCGCAAGGTCAACAACCCAGCTAGATGCAGGGAATAACGCCCTTGTCGTGAAGCTAACTGAGGCTACGCTGACAGCAAATATTGACTTCACTGAGCAACCTAACGATGGGGCTAAAACGATCCGTGGCTCTGTGTTTGTTGATACCGAGCAAGATGGTCAATTAGAGGCTGCTAAAGGCGACACTGCATTAACACAGGTAATTGTGACCCTTACTGGTCGAGATCAATATGGCCGTGACGTCAATCAAACTGCGCAAACTGATGCTCAAGGTGGCTTTGAATTTACCCGCTTACATGAAGCAGATAGCGTAGGTTATGTGATCACACATGCACTTGTGTCGCCATATCGTGATGGTTTTGATTACCAAGATGGCGCACGCACAGCGAAGCAGCCTGATACTGAGCACACCCATGGTATTCGTTTTGAGTCACAAGAGACGGTTGTGTATGACATGACAGAGCGCTTACCTGCCAATGAAGGGGTTATTACTGGGCAACTGATTGTCGATGTTGATCAGAACGGTCGTTTCGATGAACAGGATATCGCCATTACTGATGCTCAGATCACCTTAACAGGTAAAGATCTATTAGCGCGTGATGTGTCTCTATCGGTGCAGACAGATGCACAAGGTCGTTTTGAATTTACTCAATTATTTGCATCAAATAATCAAGGTTATCAAGTCGCGCATCAACAAGTTGCGCCTTACTTAGACGGGCTTGATTACCTAGACGGTAAGCAAGTTGATTCAACAGATGATGTGATTGCAAATATTGCCATCACTGCTGCGTCACGTACGTCATTGTTACTAACCGAGCAGTTGCCTGAAAACACCGCTAAGATATCGGGTCGCGTGTTTGTGGATATTGCTCAAAATGGTGTATTTGAAGCACAAGACGTCGTGTTACCTCAAGTAACCATAGAGCTGTCAGGTCAAAATGTATTAGGTCAAAGCGTATCGCTTACTACCCAGACTGATGAGCAAGGTGACTTTAGCTTCGAGCAGTTGTATGCATCTGATGCTGCGGGTTATCAAGTAAGCCAAGTACAGCCTGCACAGTATATTGATGGTGCTGACTACTTAAATACGCAACGTATTTCAGAGCAAAATGATTTGTTCTCTGATCTGGTTCTGAATGCGGGTCAGCAGCAAACGTCGCTGATTTTCACTGAGCAATTTAACGAATTAGGCAGTATTGCTGCACAGGTTTACCTAGATGCGGATCAAAACGGTGTACCAAGTGACACTGAACTGGGCCTATCCGCTGTTACAGTGAGATTAGTCGGGACTGATATTTATGGTCGTGAGGTTTCGCTTGAACAGTCAACAAATGAGCAAGGTATTGTTAAGTTCGAAGGGCTTGCTGCCAGTGACACGCAAGGTTATGTATTAACTCAGTCTCAACCAGAAGGTTACTTTGATGGTAAAGAGTCTGATCAAGGCGAAGTACTTGCTGAAAATAACGATCAGATCAGCATCACACTTGCGTCTGAACAACAAAGAACAGGGCTTGCCTTTGCTGAACTTGAAGCGGGTAGTATTGCCGGTCATGTTTATGTCGATAGTGATAACAGCGGTACATTTGCAAATGATGCAGATCGTGCAATTGCTTATGTGCCATTAACGCTAAAAGGTAATGACTTATTTGGTCAGCCGCTAGAGCGTCAGGTTCAAACTGATATTGATGGCGCATATCTGTTTACTGGCTTACCACCAAGTGATGGCAACGGATATCAGATAAGCCAAGCACAACCAGAGTTCTATCTTGATGGCTTAGATTATATTGCCGGCGTTGTTGTTGAAAACTCAGCGCAAACAGATGTTATTTATGTTGGCACGTTAAAATCAGCACAGCAGATCAACAACATAGACTTTACAGAAGCGTATGGTCTTGCGGTAATGGGCTATGTGTTTGTTGATAAACAAGACCAAGGTGTTTTAACGCTGGCAGACGATATGTCAGAGATTGCAATTGCCAACAGTGAAATCAAGCTAACAGGCTATGACTACCGAGGTCAGTCGATTGAAATGACCACCACTACCGACGACAACGGTCAGTATCGTTTTGAAAAACTTGCACCGAGTGATGAGCAAGGTTATGCGATTTCGCAGACCTCTCAGCCAAGCGATTACATCGATGGTTCTGAGTCACTTAACGAAGAAGTGTTTGCCAACTCGAAAGGTCGCGATGACATCTTTACGGTAGAGCTAAAAGAGTTACAAACCTTCGGGATGTATAACTTTGCTGAGCTACCTCGAGCCTCATTAGCAGGCGCTGTATATGTTGATAGCAACGAAGATGGTGTGCTTAATGACTCGGAACAGTTACGTGTTGGTAATGTTGAGATCACCCTAGAGGGCACAACCTTAGAGGGTGAAGCAGTGAACCTGACAGTGCGCACTGATGAGCAAGGTGAATACTTGTTCGACTACCTTCGTCCTGGCCAATACAGCATTACTCAAACTCAACCATCGGCATGGCTGGACGGTGAAGAGCAACTTGGTTCATTAGGTGGTGAAGTTGGTCAAGACACCTTTACGAATATCAACTTAGAGCTTGGCGTAAAAGGCTCGGGTTACTACTTTGCTGAACGTGGTAGTCATCTAAGCGGTACGGTTTATGTTGATTTAAATGACAACGGCACCCAAGAAAGTAATGAGCTGGGTCTTGCGAATACACAGCTAGTCATTTCGGGGACCGACTTAGACGGTCAGCCAGTGCAACGTGAAGTACTGACTGACGGGTATGGTCGTTATCAGTTTAAGCAACTGCCACTGAGTGGTAGCGAAGGCTTTACTATCACCGAAACACAACCTGAGAATACTCAAGATGGTCTAGACAGCATCGGTAGTATTGGCGGTGTACAAGAGCAAAATGACGAGCTGAAGCACATTCAGATCACCGAGCATGTTACTCATGGTGTTGATTATAACTTCGGTGAGCAACTGATGGACCCTGCGAGTATCAGTGGTCTAGTTTGGCTCGATAAAAACCATAACCGCGCCAAAGATGACAACAACGGTCAGTCGGGTTGGATAGTCGAGCTATTACTTGACCCGCAAACGGGTGAAGCAAATCCATTAGACGAAGAGCCGTTGGCGACAACGACTTCGGATGAAAATGGTCGCTATACGTTTGCGGGCTTACCTGTTGGTACCTATGAAATTCGTTTCCGCCACCCTCAAGGTGGGGTTATTTACGGCACACCAGTGACTGATGATCCAGATGCATCAAGCGAAAAAGGCACCATCTTAAATCTTCGTTTAAGTGCTGGTGAAGAGGTCGATAACCAGTCATTACCTATCGATCCATCGGGCGTGGTGTACGATGCGCAAACGCGTAAGCCAATTCAAGGTGCGATCGTGAAGATCATCGGTCCTGCAGGCTTTGAACCAGATCTACACTTGGTTGGGGGCAGTGCGAACGTTGAACAGACGACCGCAGAAGATGGTTTCTATCAGTTCTTATTCTTCGCACAAGCACCAACGGGTATTTACCGCTTAGAAGTTACCGAGCCAGTTGGTTACTTAGCGGGGGGATCAACACAGATCCCTGTGTGTGAAAACACTTTAACGGCAGGTGCGAGTGAGTTACCTATATTGGTGCATTTTGAAGAGTTGGTACCACAGTTAGATGCGCCAATTCACGATCCGAGCGCGTGTGTGACGCATTCTGATCAGATCGCCCAAAACAACACCAGTACTCAGTACTATCAGAGTTTCTATATCGATCCTAAGTTACCGTCAGGCAATGTGGTGAATAACCATATTCCGCTCGACCCGTATGGCGATGACATGGTGCAGGTAAGTAAAACGGCATTAAAACAAGATGTGGTGATTGGTGAGCTAGTGCCTTATCAGATCAGCTACAAGAACCGCTCTAGTGAGACATTAGCGCCACTTTCTTTAATCGACCAACTGCCAGCAGGCCTGAAATATGTGCCGGGTAGTGCCCGTGTTGATGGTTTTGCTAAAGAGCCTGAAGTACTTGGTCGCGTTCTACGTTGGCACAGTTACAGCCTTGCTCCTGAGCAAGTGGTAAACATCGAGCTGATGGTTGTGGTGGGCAGTGGTGTAAGCCAAGGCACTTATATCAATCAAGCATGGAGTGAGTTTATTGGTGGTCAGCATTCACTTGATAGCGGCTGGCGTATTTCAAATATTGCCACAGCTGCTGTGCGTGTTATTCCAGATCCGGTATTCGACTGTAGTGACTTGAGCGGTAAAGTATTTAATGACCTCAACCGCAATGGCTATCAAGATGGCGATGAAAAGGGTCTACTTGCAGTGCGTTTAGCCACTGCGCAAGGTTTGTGGATCACCACAGACGAGCATGGTCGTTATCACTTAGCTTGTGCCGATATTCCAAATGCGGTACGTGGTAGCAACTTTATCGTTAAGGTCGATGAGCGCAGCTTACCGTCTGGTGTACGTATTGTGTCTGAAAACCCACGAGTAGTGCGTTTAACGCGTGGTAAATCACAGCAAGTTGATTTTGCTGCCAACATTCACCGAGTGGCGCGTATTCAACTGACACCAAGCGCGTTTGTTGAAAACCAACTTGCGGATGATTACGAAACACGGTTAGTGGCATTACTCGATGCGCTAGATACGCGTCCAACGGTGATCCGTGTGGCTTATCAGGCCGAGCCGTCACTTCAGACAGATCAACAACTGAATAACTTAAAGCACTGGCTAAGCGAACAAGCTGAGCTAAGAGAATTACAGCTAACCATAGAAACAGAAATGACCCCAGTAGCAATTCCTACCTTGTCTTCTCTCACTAAGGAGACAAGCCATGACTAAATTACCTTCATTGAGCCCAATTATGCTTGGGCTAGTTTTGGGCCTGCCAGCTTATGCGCAGGCTGAGGAAGCGCAACCCGTATTACCTAAAGCTGGGGTGGCGAAAAACACCGAGCAAGTGTTAGTACAAAAGCACTTTGTATTTCATGGTCTGGCCGCACCGACCCCTAAAACGGTGCAAGAAGATTACACTGAGCAAAGCGATCATAAAGCGGAGTTTGTGAAAGAGTCGGCCATTCGCTTCGTATCTGGCAAGCATTACTTAACCGGCTCAACACGTCGTGAAATGAATCGTATTGTGGATTTTTTACGTGGTAAAAAGCAGCTGCGTATTCATTTTATTGGTCATGCCGATTCACAGCGCTTAAGTCCGAGAGCGAAAAAGATCTATAAAACCAACCAAGGTCTGTCTGAGCACCGAGCGAAAATTGTGTCGGAGTTCTTCCGTCAGCAGTTAGAACTCGATCCGTCGGTGATCACCACAGAAGGTCGCTCTAATCACGAACCTGTCGCAGATAACGGTACGCTTGAGGGGATGGCGAGAAACCGCCGCGTAGAAGTCATTGCCGTCTACATTGAAGAAAAAACCAAAACCCGCGAAGTCATGGGGGCCATGCCAAGTCGTGATCTGGTTTGTCAGGGTGCGCTTGCTAATGCAGCACCTATGATGATCACATTAGATGGTGAAGCGTTTTCTGATCAAGACAGCAGTAATAACGCCGATGAACAACGTTGTGCTGACGTTGCATTAGCCAACATGCAGCTGCAACTGAAATACGATCCAATTAATCTTATTCCGCGTTTGAGTGTGCAGCATGCACTCACTAAGTCGGGCAATACCTTGATGATGCACTTGCGTGGTTACAGCAACTACGATGCATTTATTGATTATGCCGAAGTGCAGATTATGGCACCGGATGGTCGTTCAATTTTAACTAAGGTTAAATTAGACAAAAACCACAATGGTAAATGGCGACTACCGGGTAACTTACTAGGTATGAGTTTGCAGTATCGCCTGCGTGTTTACGACAAACACGGTCGCTACGACGATACACAAATGCAGCAAGTGGACTTTAGACCACGCTTTGCGGTCGAAGCTGACAAAGTCGATGGCTACTTGATGACTGCCTACGGCGAGTCGCAGATTGCACAAAAGAATATCAAGCTCAATGGCGGCATGTTGACTTTGTACGGTGAGCAAGTGCCAGATCGCCATAACGTGTATTTCTTAGGGCGCACCGTCGCCATTACCCGTGAGCGTAAGTTTGTACATCAACAAATTGTCCATACAGGTTTTCATCGTGCCGAAGTAGCGGTACTTGATGGTGAAGGCAACGGTCACTTAATTCACCGCGATTTGGAACTGCCAGAAAGCGATTGGTTTTATGTGGCGATGGCCGACCTGACACTGGGTCAAAACAGTCACAATGGGCCTGTTGAGCTATTGTCTAACGATCACAACAAAGATGGCAATTTATTCGCAACGGGCCGTTTAGCCGGTTACATCACAGGTAAATGGCGTGACGAATACAAGATCACTGCACGGGTGGACACCCAAGAGCAGCCAGTCAATAAATTGCTCTCAGGGTTACATGAAAAAGACCCGAATAGCCTGTTCCGTCGCTTAGAAGAAGAGCAACACCCAGCCGAATATGGCGACGATTCAGTGGTGCAAGATGATGCGCCTTCAAACGGTAAAGTGTATTTAAAAGTCGCCAAAGATGACTCACACGTAATGTGGGGTAACTTCTTTACTAAGATCCAAGACACTGAACTAGCGCGTGTTGAGCGCGGCTTATACGGTTTACAAACTCAGTATCAGAGCGAAGCAAAAACCAGCTTTATGGATGCAAGCACTCAAGCACAAGTGTTTGTAGCCCAAGCTGAAACTATGCCGGCGTTTGAATCTCATCGCGCGACAGGCGGCTCACTCTATTACTTACAGCATCAAGATATTGTGCGCGGCTCAGAGCAGCTTGCTATTGAAGTACGTGACAAAACCTCAGGCTTAGTGCTAGTCAGGCGCTCGCTGATGGCAGGGCAAGATTACGACATTGATGCGCTGCAAGGCCGAGTTATTCTTAATCGCCCGCTGTCGTCATTCGAACAAGACGATCTGGTGGTACGCGCAGCAGCCATGGATGCCAACCCGGTATTCTTAACGGCGCAATACGAATTTACCCCAGGCTTTGATGAGCTCGACAATCTATCTTACGGTGCGCGTGTTAGTCATTGGCTGACCGAGCAAGTCAAAGTCGGCGCGACACTGAGCGAGCAACAACTTGATAGTCATGATGACAGCTTATATGCACTAGATGCTACTTACCGACTGAGCGAGCACAGCTATGTAAAAGTTGAAGTCGCCCAATCAGAAGGCATTGGCGAAACACTGAACTCATTTAATGGCGGCATGAATTTTAATCCGGTGCAATCGGGCATGTTACCAGTAAAAGCCAATGCCCAGCGCATTGAAGCGGCATTCTCTTTGGCCGACTTATTTACTCAAAATAATGATGAGGCAGAAGAGGCATCGCGTCTGCAATTCTATTGGCAGAAAATGCAAGCGGGCTTCTCGGGCGTAGGCCAAACTAGTCGCACCGGTACCACGCTTGCGGGTATTAAAGGCGAGTTTGGGCTCAGTGATGACACTCAGTTAATCGTCAAAGCCGATCAAAATAAACAACAAACGCTAGAACAGCGTCAAGCGGTTGAAGTGAATGTCGCTCATCAGGTAAATGACAATTGGCAAGCAACCGCGGGGATTCGCCACGATGATAGAGAGCCATTACAGGCGCTGGCTAATTCAATGCCTTCACCGCTCAACCTAGATCAAGGCGCGCGCACCGATGCGGTTGTACAACTTGATTACCAAGGTGCAACTGATTGGCATGCCTATGGTTTTGTACAAGCCACTTTGAATAGTGAGTCGAGCAGATTGCGTAATAATCGCGTCGGCTTAGGTGGTGAAATTCAGCTGACTGAAAAGCTGGCTCTCAATGGTGAAATCTCTGACGGTAATTTGGGCTTGGCCGGAAAAGTCGGGGTCAGCTACGACTATGCGCCAGAAAGTAATCTTTATGTAGATTTTAGTGATGACCCGGATGGCGGCATGATTACGCAAGGCAAGCAGAAAAATTGGGTAACGGGTGCTAAACATCGCTTTAACGACAGCACTAGCATGTATGCCGAGCAATTATGGCAATCACAAGCGCAACAGCAAGGACTAACTCACGCTTACGGTATTGATCATCAAATCAATAGTCGTTGGCTGGTGGGGGTGAACTTTGAGACGGGTGAGCTAGAAAGTGACACCAGTAAAGTGCAGCGTGACGGTACAGGGCTTTCAATTAGTTATACTTCGCCGATTTTCCAGTGGCGCAGTGCCATTGAATATCGTGAAGATCAAGACAGCACACAAACTCGCACGTCTTGGTTAACGCGTCAAAACTTACGTGCCAACTTAAACGAAGATTGGCGCGCACAACTACGCTTTGATTGGGCGAAGAGTGATTCATCTCAACAAGCTGAAGTGGGCGCGCTGAATAGCGACTTTACTGAAGCACAGTTTGGAGTTGCATATCGACCATTAAAAGCGAGCCCTTGGTCGGGACTTGCGTCAGTGACTTATCTTGAAGACTTAGCTCCGGCTGGGCAGTTAAATGGTATTGGCCTTGATAACACACCACAGCAACGCAGCCTAGTTTGGGCGGTGGATGTGAATTATCAGTTCACATCTAAATGGCGTTTCGGTACTAAACTCGCTGAGCGTCATGGTGAAATGCGTATGCGTGATGGCAACAGCCCATGGTTCGACTCAACCGCATCACTCCAAGTGTTCAGAGCTGATTACCATTTACAACACAACTGGGATGCCACATTAGAATGGCGCCGCCTAGCCGTAGACTTGGCACAAGATCAACGCGAAGGCGCATTAATTGGCATTCACCGCCACATTGGTGAACACATGAAGTTAGGTGTGGGCTACAACTTTACCGACTTCTCTGATGATCTTACAGATCTAGACTACGACTCAAAAGGCTGGTTTATCAACATAGTGGGTAAATTCTAAAGTAGGTAAAGACTCTCTGATTGGCCGCTTAATTGCGGCCTTTTTTGTAGGTCGCCGTTCACGGCGACAACTTGAATTTAGGTTCTGTGCTTTGTCGTGCTAAAGCCGCGACCTACAGTTAAAACTTGTAGATACCATCTCTCCTAACCAGTTTCATAGCAAAAACCTCGTTATTTTCGCTTCAAACTAAATTGTTTATAAAAGCTTCATCTTGATAGTTAGGTCATTATTCAGAAGTGCGTTAGAATAGAGGTAACTTTATTCGAAAATAGCAGTGAATGACAAAACAGGATCCCCATCTCCAACGAGAGCAAGAAAAATACGATAACCCGGTACCAAGCCGCGAGTTTATTTTAGAGCACATCAAAAAAGCCCCAGCGAAAGCCACGACGTTTAGCCATCTTTGTAGCAGTTTGAATGTATTTGAAGAAGACCGACAAATTGCATTTAAGCGTCGCTTGCGTGCAATGGAGCGTGACGGTCAGCTGCATTTTAATAAATTTAAGCGCTACGTGATCCCAACTGACGATGGGTTAGTGAAAGGTCGTGTGATTGGGCATCGTGATGGTTTTGGCTTTTTAGTCGTTGAAGGTGAGCCAAAAGATTGGTTTATTGCTAAGCACCAAATGAACTCGGTATTACACGGCGATATCGTACTTGCAAAAGCGGCCAGTCGCGGCAGTGGCGGTAAAGTCGAAGCGCGTATTGTTCGTGTGCTAGAGAGTGAGCGCGCGCCGATTATTGGCCGTTATTTCGTGGAGTATGGCTCTGCGGTGGTGGTGCCAGAAGATCCAAGGATCACGCAAGATATTATTATTCTGCCAGGCTCCGAAGGTGGTGCGCGTCACAACCAAATGGTACAAGTCGAGATCACACAGCGTCCAAGTCGTCAAATGAATGCAGTAGGTCGTGTGACTGATGTACTGGGTGACCATATGGCGCCGGGCATGGAAATCGAAGTGGCACTTCGTAATCATGATATTCCCCATGAATGGCCTGACAAAGTCGTTGATCAAGTTGCAAAGCACGGCGAATTTGTAGAAGAAGCAGATAAAAAAGGGCGTGTCGATTTACGTCACTTACCGCTAGTGACCATAGATGGTGAAGATGCCCGAGATTTTGATGATGCAGTTTACTGTGAACGTAAAAAGTCAGGTGGCTGGCGTTTATGGGTCGCGATTGCTGATGTCTCGCACTATGTACCAAAAGGCAGTCCGCTAGATAAAGAAGCGATAGAGCGCGGTAACTCAGTGTATTTCCCTGAGCAAGTGATCCCTATGTTGCCAAAAGTGTTATCAAATGGCCTGTGTTCACTGAATCCTAAAGTAGACCGTCTATGTATGGTCGCAGAAATTACTGTGTCAGAAGCCGGTAATTTATCAGGTTATCGTTTTTACGAAGCGGTGATGAATTCACATGCACGATTAACTTACACCAAAGTACACAGCATTTTGCAAGGCGACGAAGCGCTACGTGAGCAATATGCAGAGCAAGTGCCGCATCTCACTGATTTGCACCAAATGTATATGGCGCTTAAGTCTTCTCGCCAGCAGCGCGGGGCGATTGAGTTTGAAACGGTTGAAACGCGTTTTGTGTTTAACGCACATCGTAAGATTGAATCAATCGTACCTGTTGTTCGTAACGATGCACACAAACTCATTGAAGAGTGCATGATCTTAGCAAACGTCGCTGCAGCTAAATTGCTTGAAAAGTATGAAGCGCCAGCACTGTACCGTGTGCATGACGAGCCTGATCAAGAAAAGCTGAGCCACTTTAGACAGTTTTTAAATGACTTGGTTATTGAAAGTAATCTTGCTAATGACCCATCTCCATTAGAGCTGACCGAAGCACTTGCACAATTGGGTGAGCGTCCAGAGCAAGAGCTTATTCAAACCATGTTACTCCGCTCAATGAAACAAGCGGTTTATCAGCCTGATAACATCGGTCACTATGGTTTGGCGTTAAAAGCCTATGCGCATTTTACTTCGCCAATCCGTCGTTATCCTGATCTGGTTGTGCACCGCGCGATCAAAGCTATTTTAGCATCTCAAGGTCAGCAAACATCTGGCGAATATGCCTATGAAAATGATGAAGCCGATCAACTGGGCGAACAATGTTCAATGACTGAGCGTCGTGCAGACGATGCGACTCGCGAAGTAGCCGACTGGCTGAAATGTGAGTTTATGCAAGATCATGTCGGCAGTGAGTTTAGCGGTGTCGTTTCATCAGTAACTAATTTTGGCTTATTCGTTCGCCTAGATGAGTTACAAATCGATGGCATGATCCATGTGTCGACACTGGGTAATGAGTTCTTCCATTTTGATGGTGCGAAACATTGCCTTGTGGGTGAGCACAGTCATCAGGTTTATCGTTTAGGCGACAAGTTACAAGTGCAAGTGTCGTCAGTCAGTTTAGACGAGCGCCGTATCAATCTAGTGCTTGCGGGTGAATTAGTGCAAGACCGCTATGCGCGCCGAAGAGCTAAGCCTTCAACAAGTCGCTCGACAGATAAACCGAGTCGTAAACCAAGCGTGCGAGAGCAGCTCAAAGCAGGTAAAATCCCGGGTAAATCGACTAAGTCGGGTGAGCAAGCGAGTGAAACTCGAGGCGAGAGCCATGATGCCAAGCGCAGCTCAAAACGTAACGAACAAGGTAAAAAGCCTAAAAAAGGCAAAAAGACGACGCCTAAAGGCAAACTAAAAAAAGCTAAGAAGACAGCACTTGATAACCCAACGGGTGCTAAAAAGTCTAAAAAGACCAAAGCAAAGAAAACGCGTCCAGGTAAAAATGCCCGCAAACGCACGAAACCGAGCGCAGGAGAATAGAGACAGTGAGCAGTGAATTAATTTTTGGTTTTCATTCTATCGAAGCAATTTTAGCGAATGAACCTGAGCGCTTTTTAGAGATCTTTGCATTAAAAGGTCGTGAAGATAAGCGTTTGAATCCTGTAATTAATGAAGCGCGTAAATTTGGCATTTCAGTGCAATTTATGCAGCGTAAAGCGTTAGATAACAAAGCCAATGGTGAACAGCACCAAGGTATCATGGCACGCGTAAAACCCGCGCGTCAGTATAGCGAAAAAGACCTTGATGAGATCATTGCCCGTGAAGCAACACCTTTCTTTTTAGTATTAGATGGTGTTACTGATCCACATAATCTAGGTGCATGTTTGCGTAGCGCTGATGCAGCTGGTGTGCATGGCGTGATTGTGCCAAAAGATAAGTCTGCAAAGCTTAACGGTACAGCCCGTAAAGTTGCTTGTGGTGCAGCGGAAACCGTACCACTTATTCAAGTAACTAACCTGGCGCGTACATTACGTGACATTAAAGAAGCAGGTGTATGGGTAGTCGGCACCGCAGGCGAAACCGATACCCATGTATTCGATGCCAACTTAACTGGTCCGATGGCCATTGTTATGGGTGCTGAAGGTGACGGTATGCGCCGCTTAACGCGCGAGCATTGCGACGTGTTAGTTAAAATCCCAATGGTTGGTACGGTATCAAGTTTGAACGTATCAGTAGCAACGGGAATTTGTTTATTTGAAGTGCTACGACAGCGTAGCCTTTAATAGACAAATCAACTTCACGAAAAAGCACGATTGGTATCGTGCTTTTTTTGTGTCGTCATTGGCAACGTTAATATTTGATTTATCCCGATATAATTTGTCGGGCTAAAGCCGCGGCCTACATTTAAAACAAACCTTTCTATAGTCGGCGAGATTTTACATCGGTCTTTTAATGTAGGTCGTCATTTATGGCGACAATGGCAAATATTAATCTATGCAGCAATTTTATCAGCTAATAACTCTGCCAATTCATACAAAGAACTAACCGTATAGGTTGGTTTAATACCTTCTTTACCTTCAACACCCGCGTGTTGTAACCAACAGCTATCTATGCCAAAACGGTTTGCACCTAGCACATCGCTTTCTAAGGTATCACCCACCATCAGCACTTTACTTTTATCTGGATTACCCAGTTTTGCTAATGCTGCGGCGAAAGGTTCAGGTGCCGGTTTTGCTTTACCAATTTGCTCTGAAATGATCAAAGCTTCAAAGTAATCGGCAAAGCCAGTATGGGCTAAACGTTTTTGCTGCAACTTGGTAAAACCATTGGTGATGATCCCAAGTTTCACTTTGCCATGTAATGACTCAAGCAGGGCTTTAGCGCCTAACAAAGGCTGACATATCTCCGCCATGGCATCCAAAAATGCGTCGTTTAATTCTTGAGGATTAACGTTTAACTCTGTCGCTAGCTTTTTGAAGCGTGTGACTTGCAACGTTTCAGCGCTAATCTCATCATTTTGATATTGCACCCAAAGCGCTGCGTTATCGTCTTTATATCCTTGATAATCTTGCTCACTGAATTCAACACCATAGTTTAATAACATGGTTTTCAAACCTAGATAGGCGTTAAAGCTAAATAGGGTTTCGTCGGCATCAAATAAAATATGTGTATACTGCATTGTGCTATCACTTATTGTAGAGTTCAGGGTGGTTAAATGGCGCCATCGCAAGTAATAAAGCCTGTGTATAGCTACTTTCGCGCGTTGCTAGATGATTGGTTAGTAAACCAATCGCACCGCCTTTTTGCTTGATGTTTTCAGTATTAAATAAATCATCCATTACATGACCTAACTCTTCACCCGCCAGTAGCTTATCGTAAACCGATTGTGGTAGCGGCAAGTTGCAACTTCGACCTATGCTGGTGTGTTCTCCATTTGAAATTACCACAAAAGCAAAGGTGGCAGGGCCGTAGCTAAACTGATTTGCGCCGCCTTCCATTGCGCAGTAAAAATCTGCCTGATGATGTTTTATAAGATGTTTAACGCGGTTTTCAGCACCAATGCGAGTATCGTCTTCTCCTAAAGGTTGATCGGGTACGCCACTTGGGGCATGCATACCTTGGCAATCAAGCGTGTGCTCAGGAAAGTATTGTGTGAAAATTTCTTTGGCAGCGGCCACTTTGACCGGATTTTGTGAGCCAACAAGTATTTTTAAAGAAGGCATTATCCCGTGCTCCTTTTATCAGTTGAGCAACTAGTCTAATGTTTTATGAGCGTCTTAACTATGTTTTAAATGTTAGAAATAATGAATAGTTAAACAGCTCCTTAGATCGGTAAATCAACCGGTGCCATATTCTCCAATGCCCGTTTTTTTACCAGTAGATCTTTTATCAGCGGGGTTAAGACTAATTCCATCGCTAGACCCATCTTTCCTCCTGGAACAACCAAAGTATTGACTCGAGACATAAAGCTGCCATCGATCATTTGCAAGTAATAAGGAAAATCTACGTTATCGATGCCACGAAAGCGAATAACCACAAAGCTTTCATCGAGAGAAGGAATATCTTTCGCGCTAAATGGGTTTGAGGTATCAACGGTTGGTACGCGCTGAAAGTTAATGTGTGTGCGAGAAAACTGTGGCGTAATATGGGTAATGTAATCATCCATACTTCGAACAATTGAGGTCATCACAGCTTCACGAGAATGGCCGCGTTCATTAGTATCGCGGATCATTTTTTGGATCCACTCAAGGTTAACAATAGGCACCATGCCAATTAGTAAATCAACATGCTTAGCAACGTCGTGTTCATCAGTGACTACACCACCATGTAACCCTTCGTAAAACAACATGTCAGAATTAGGCTCTAAATCTTGATAGGGGGTGAAGGTGCCGGGGAGTTGGTTATAAGGCACAGCTTCATCAAAGGTGTGTAAATAGCGTCTTAATTTACCCGTGCCATGCTCACCATATTCTGCAAACAAGGTTTCAAGACCGGCAAAGTCATTGGCCTCTTGGCCAAAGTAACTGATATGTTTGCCTTCTTGAAGCGCTTCTCGCTTAAGCTTGTCCATTTCTGGGCGAGTGAAACGATGAAAACTATCGCCCTCTACAAAAGCTGCATTAGCCTCAAGGCTGCGGAAAATATGTTTAATTGCATTGGTGGTAGTGGTAGTGCCAGCACCTGAGCTACCTGTTATCGCAATGATCGGGTGTTTTTGAGACATATTAACCTGCTAATGATTCTAATTATAAGCGCAAATAGGTGATTTACCCGTTTGATGTTACCTGAAGGTTAAGAGATAGCAAGCATTTCAAATTCAGTGCTCTTAGAGTGCTATGGTTGTGTTTTGTTTTTGGTGAAATGCAAAAGCCTCGTTATGATAGAGGCATAACGCCGCTCATTTACTAAAAAAGAGCAATAAAAAAGCATGACCAATTAAGGGATGTCCATGTATAAAAAAATGGCTTTAGCTGTCAGTTGCAGTTTAGTTTTCGCCGGTTCAGTATTTGCAAATACCTTCCCCAGTAGCCAGATTTATTTGGCGACAGAACTTGAAAATGACATTAAGGTGAAACCAATCACGGGTGCAAAGGGTTACCACAATCAACCCCTAGTGACAGAAGACGGCATCTATTTTACGCAATCAGTCGGTGACGGTGATAAAAGCCAGATGGACTTATTCTTTTATGACTTTAATAAAGCCAGCGCAGAGAATTTAACGAATTCACCGGTTTCTGAGTACTCACCGACGTTATATCCCCATGAAGCGGGTTTATCTAGCATTGTTGTTGAAGCTGATGGTAAACAGAAGCTATGGTTTTATCCATTCGATAAAAGCCAAGCACCTAAACGCATTTTCGACCATATTGAACCTGTTGGTTACCACGCATGGGGTAAGACTGAAGATTTAGTGATGTTTATCCTCGGAGAGCCGCATACTCTTCAATATACAGACTTAACCGGTCACTTACCGAAAGTAGTTGCGGGTGATATTGGCAGGAGTTTGGCGTATAACGAAAAACGTTCGCTTTACTCGTTTACATATCAAGAAGGTAACCAGCATTGGTTTGCGACTTTCTCACCTAAAACGCAGCAAGTTAAACAACACTTTGTGATGCCAAAGCAAGTACGAGATTACACTTGGATTGATTCAGATACCGTTGCTTATGCCATTGATAACCGCATTTATACACGCAATATTGAGCAGCCAAAGCAAGTGTCTCAGTGGCATAACTTTACTTCATATTGTGATTCACAAATTACACGATTGAGTTACAAACAAGGTAAAATGGCATTTGTTTGTCAAAAATTGTAATTCTCACAGCAATCTTTTTTGATGTTAGTTACATTTAACCCATTATATTTAGGATAAACAGTTTTTAGGGGCTAGTGATGGCAATTTTAGTAACAGGTGGTGCGGGTTATATTGGTTCACACACGGTTTTAGAACTACTAAACCAAGGCGACGAAGTGATTGTTGTCGATAACTTAAGTAATTCATCGTCAGAATCATTGAAGCGGGTTGCCGAGATCACAGGTAAAGAAGCTACTTTTTACCAAGGTGATATCTTAGATAAAGCATTTTTAGATTCGGTATTTGCGAAACACAGTGTTGAACAAGTAATCCACTTTGCTGGTTTAAAAGCGGTGGGAGAGTCGGTTCAAAAGCCAATAGAGTATTATCAAAATAACGTACAAGGTACGCTCAGCTTACTCGATGCTATGCGTGATGCAGGCGTGTTTAAGTTGGTATTTAGCTCATCAGCTACCGTTTATGGTGACCCTGCAAGCTTACCTATTCGTGAAGACTTCCCGGTGGGTGGTACTACTAACCCTTATGGCACGTCTAAGCTGATGGTTGAAATGGTACTACAAGATGTTGCCAAATCTGACCCACGTTGGGCGTTTGCAATTTTACGTTATTTCAATCCAGTCGGCGCACATAAGTCTGGTCGCATTGGTGAAGATCCAAATGGTATTCCAAATAACTTACTGCCTTACATTTCACAGGTAGCAGTAGGTAAATTGTCACAACTAGGTGTTTTTGGTGACGACTACGATACCAAAGATGGCACTGGTGTTCGTGACTATATTCATGTTGTCGATTTAGCTATTGGTCATTTAAAGGCGTTAAATAAAATCAATGCAGAAGCAGGCGCACATATCTACAACCTAGGTACAGGTAACGGCTACTCAGTATTCGAAATGGTCACCGCTTTTGAAAAAGCGGCCAACAAGCCAGTTCCTTACGAAGTTAAACCGCGTCGCCCAGGTGACATCGCAGCGTGTTACGCTGCACCAGAAAAGGCCCTCAGTGAGCTAGGTTGGCAAGCAGAGCGTGGCATCGATGAAATGATGGAAGATACTTGGCGCTGGCAAAGCAATAATCCTAACGGGTATTAATTTTTACGATAGTCATATCATATATTCTAAAACGGCCACATTATGTGGCCGTTTTTATATCTGTTAATGAATGGTATAATTTGCTGCTAATTTTAGGCTCTGCCTAATTCAAACCTTATACAATCAAAGCTGCCAATGCTTTGCATTAAGATCATATAGTTAGAGGTAATTTGTGACGACTCAAGCACTAGACCGCCGTTTTTCTGTTGCACCCATGCTGGATTGGACTGACCGTCATTGCAGAACTTTCCACAGAAAATTGTCTAAACATGCGGTGCTGTATACAGAAATGATCACAACCGGTGCCATTTTGTTTGGTAAAGGTGATTATTTGGCGTTTGGTGAACATGAGTTACCTTTGGCGCTGCAACTAGGTGGCTCAGATCCTGAAGCATTGGCAAAGTGCGCGAAGAAAGCCGATGAATATGGTTATAGCGAGATTAACCTAAATGTAGGTTGTCCGTCTGATCGTGTTCAAAACGGTCGCTTTGGTGCGTGTTTAATGGCTGAGCCGCAGCTAGTGGCTGAGTGTGTTGCTGCGATGAAAGCGCAAACAGATGTGCCTGTTACAGTAAAAACACGTATCGGTATAGATGAGCAAGATAGCTATGAGTTTTTAACCACGTTGATTGAAGCGGTTAAAGATGTGGGTTGTGATGATTTTATCATCCATGCGCGTAAGGCTTGGTTACAGGGATTAAGTCCAAAAGAAAACCGTGAGATCCCACCGCTTGATTATCCGCGTGTGTACCAGTTGAAAAAAGATTACCCAGATTTACACATTAGTATTAATGGTGGCGTTAAAACCATTGAAGAATGTCAGCATCACTTAACGCATATTGATGGTGTTATGGTCGGTCGTGAAGCTTACAGTAACCCATTTATGTTATCGCAGGTTGATGAGTTGTTGTACGGTGGTGAAGCGTTTACACAAACGCGCCATGAAGTGGTTCGCAGCATGTATGATTACTTTGAAGCGCAAATGAGTCAAGGCGCGAATTTCTGGCATATTGCTCGCCACATGTTAGGTATTTTCCAAAACCAGCCGGGTGCGAGAGGGTATCGACGTCATTTATCAGAAAATGGCCATAAAAAAGGTTCTGGTATTGAAGTAATGGAAAAAGCACTGACGTTCGTGCCTGAACTGTAAGTTTAGTCTTTGAAAGTGTTAAAAGAAGCCGCTAAATCAGCGGCTTCTTTGTTTTTATATTCGATGACTTTAAGTTTCGTGTAAAAGTACGCGGGATAAACCCGCGTCTACATGTCTAGATTTTTCTGTTGTTGGATTGTCATCCTGGCGAAGGTCAGGATCCATTATTGATAAGATAGACCCTGAAATAAATTCAGGGTGACAAAAATTTAGGTTTATCCTGATAACTCGCAACTCGCTAACTACTCCCCACTGACTAAATTGACTACTTTTTAGTTTATTTAACGAAATCATGAAATTTGTCTCTTATATAAAAACTCTCAAAAATCATTAAGTTTATGTTTTTATTTGCTTTTATCTTTTGGCACAAAGATTGGAATAGCTTTAGTAACCCAATTGCCAAATGCATAGGAGCAGAACATGGCCTTAATCGACAGAATTGAAGATCTTATTAAATCAGAAATTAATGCGTTTTTAGACAAAGCAGAAGATCCACAAAAAATGACTGCGCAGATTGAGAGTGAGTTACAAGATGCCTTGGCTGAGTGTCGTTCAACTGCTGCACAGATCATCGCAGAGCAGAAAGGCTTATCTCGCCAGCATGATGACTTTGTAAAAGGTATCGAACGTTGGCAGCAGCAAGCAGAGCTAGCGGTAAGTAAAGGTCGTGATGATCTAGCAAAATCGGCACTTATCGAAAAGCAAAAGCTTGTAGACGCTCAGGAAGAAAACCAAAAGCAAGCGGCACAATTAGAAGATACGCTACACAAGTTGAATGAAGATGCCGCTAGGCTAAGTAATAAAATTGCTGAGGTAAAAGCAAAACAGCAGCAATTTTACAGAGCACAAAATAGTGCAGTAGCAAGATTAAAAGTACGTAGCACGTTAAATAGTGAAGAAGTACAAAATGTTTGCGCACGCTTTTCACAACTAGAACAGAAAGTGGAGCGTATCGAAGCACAAGTTGAAAGCTACGATATTGGTAAAAATGATGTTTATCAAGAATTCAAACAAATGGAGCAAGACGAAAAGCTGAGTGAAGAGCTGGCTGCACTGAAGCAAAAAGTGTCAGGAAAGCAAGCTTCAGAAGCATCAACTTCTGCGTAGTAAGCAAAAGTTTGCTAGGTATTAATTCGTTTTGACAGGCTCGGCGCAACGAGGCGCCTCTCTAATTTTTCAGGAGTAAGGTTATGAATATGCAACAAACAACGAAAACATGTCGTCGTATTTTAGCGCGAAAGAAAATTGCAGGCGTATGTGCTGGGCTAGCAGAACGTTTTGATCTACCAGTATGGCTAACTCGAGTATTAACTTTGTTGGTATTTTTAAAGTTTCCAATGATGACTGTGATGGCATACGGATTATGCGCTGTGCTGTGGCCAAAGCAGTAATAGCTAGATATTAAGTTGTAAAGGCGTAGGAGGTAATTATGAAAACAGCATTGATTTTATTAGCAGCATTACTATTTATTAGCGCATTAAGCTGGGTTCAAACACCTGTTATGTTCTTTGCGATGCCTGAATTCATTGGGGAAATAAGCTGGGTCGGAATTGAGCTATTCGCGTTATTGATTGGCATTATTGCTGTGATCGCGCTGGTGGCTTTGGTTAGTGTGGGTGTAATAGGGTTAGTGTTAGTGGTGCTCATTGGGCTAGTGTTAGCATTGTTATTTAATTCTATCTTTATTGCATTACCTTTGCTGATGCTTGTTGGGCTGGCGTGGTTACTTAAGGAAGAGACAGCAGTATATTAGATCTCTACTAGATCAAAGCGGTTTCTTGATTTTTCATGCTATGATGTTGCAAGTTAAACTTTTTCAAAGGAATAAGCATGTTTTTAAGAACCCTTTCTCTGGCTGCGGCACTATTACTTTCTGGTTTATCGCAGGCACACGAAGGCCACAGCCACGACCATAGTCACGTACAAAAAGAACTCATGGTGACAGATGCTCAAATTCGTACATTCTTACCAGCGGCAAAATCAACTGCAGCTTATTTCACTATTCATAACCCAATGGATAAATCGGTTTTTCTTAAGAAAGCAACGATCCGTGGTATTGGGCGTGTTGAGATCCATGAGCATGTGCACAAGAATGGCATGATGCGCATGCAAAGAGTCGAATCAGTTGAATTACCAGCGAATCAGCAAATTGTGTTTCAACCGGGTGGTTTTCATTTAATGGCTTTTGAGCCTGAGCATAAATTAAAAGTCGGTGAAAAGCGCAAGTTGACGTTATATTTTGATAACGGCGACAGATTGTATAGTTTTGTAGAAGTCGTATCTTTGAAAGATACTTTTGAAAAGCCAAAAAATTCTCATCATAACCACCATTAAGGAGGGTTTATGCAACAGCATTTAGGAAAAATTGCAGGCGGGTTAGCTGGTTTAGTTGTAATCGGCTACTTAATCGCGGTCTACTGGAGCTTTGAGCCAGCAGCATTCAATGTCGTTGAAAAGGCAAAGCAAACTGCTGAGCAGCAACAAGTTAAATTAGTACCTGGTTATGTCACGTCAACAGCGCTTATTGAAGTAAGTGAGACCTTACTAAATAAGCCAGGTGGATATTTATCAAATGATAAAATGCCACCGAGCGTATTAATGGATAATATGCCAGCGTGGGAGTATGGTGCCCTTGAAATGGTACGAGACTTGGCTCTGTCGATGCGAAAAGACTTCAGCCGATCTCAATCTCAATCTACAGAACACCCAGCACTTAAAAAAGCTCAGCCACAGTTTAACATCAGCTCAACAGCTTGGATTTGGCCAAGTGCAGAAGGCGAGTATCAAGTGGGGATTGAGCAGTTAAAGCTGTACCGCGCGCAGATTGCGAACCCTCAAGATAGAGAGAGTCAGTTTTATGCTCGTGCAGATAATCTACGCGGCTGGTTAAAAGAAGCTGAAAAACGTTTGGGTAGCTTAAGTCAAAGATTAAGCGCTAGTGTAGGGCAAGATAGAGTTAATACAGATCTTGCTGGCGACTCAGCTGCAAACCAAGCGACCAGTGCACCTAGTCATCATGTAGTGAAAACATCATGGTGGAAAATTGACGATGTTTTTTATGAGTCGCGCGGCGCAACTTGGGCATTATTGCACTTTTTAAAAGCAGTAGAACATGATTTTGCTGATGTACTTGAGAAAAAGAATGCTAAAGTTAGTTTACAGCAAATTATTCGCGAGCTTGAGTCAACGCAAGAAACCGTGTGGAGTCCAATGATTTTAAACGGTAATGGCTTTGGTTTTGTTGCTAACCACTCGCTGGTAATGGCAAACTATATATCAAGAGCAAATGCAGCTCTTATTGAACTCAGTGAACTTCTAGCGCAAGGATAAAAAATGAAAAAGTACTGTTTAGCTGCAGCATTATCAATGGCTTTCTTAGCACCAGTTGCAAAAGCAGATATGTTGTTAGGTTTATATGTAGGGGCTGACGGCTGGCAGAGTGAAAACTCAGGTAGTTTTGCAGGTAAAGGTCAGGCAGAAAATTTCAACTTTGAAGATAAGACATTCTCAAGCTACTATGCAGCGTTCGAGCACCCAGTGCCGTTAATTCCAAATATTAAGCTGAAGTACACACAATTAGAGCTTGAAGGTAACACAACTCTAAATGAAACATTTGAGTTCGATGGCCAAAACTTCACCGTAAACACAGATGCACAACTAATGACTGACTTCAGTCATATTGACTACACACTATATTACGAATTATTTGACAATGATTTAGTGTCAATTGATTTCGGTGTAACGGTAAAACATTTTGATGGTGACGCAACAGTTTCTGGTACAGTTGAAGGTCAATCAAGAACTGAATCGATTGATTTTTCGGCGCCAATTCCACTAGGTTATCTTCGTGGTGAAGTAGGCTTACCATTAACTGGTTTGAGCGTTTTTGCAGAAGGTAATTTATTGGCAATCGACGATAGCAAAATTCAAGATTACCAAGTAGGTATCGCTTGGGAAGTGATTGACAATCTAGCGGTTGATGTAGCAATCCGTGCTGGCTATCGTTCATTTATTATTGAGTTAGATGATGTAGATGACATCAGCACTGATTTAGAAGCATCAGGCCCATTTGCGGGTATTCAGGTTCACTTCTAAGGTTTGAAAGCTAAATGCAACGAGTTAGCGAGTTGCAGGCAGTGAATATATGTAGGCGCGGGTTTACCCCGCGCTTTTTTGTGCGTGACATAAAGTCAGCGTCTACAATCGAAGCTTTCGGTAGCACCGACTTTATGTCGGGTGAATTTCAAAGATTTGAAAGCTATTAGCTAAACGTAACTAGTCAGCCAATTATGGGCAGTGAATATATGTAGGCGCGGGTTTACCCCGCGCTTTTTTGTACGTGACATAAAAAAGCGCCTACAATCGTGCAAAATATACGTTGCTAAGCAAGGTTACTTTTGCGCAAGGTGAAATGAGCAATTTCAGCCGACGCAATGCAGTACTCTATTTGTAGTTTATCCCACGCTTTTTTGTGCGTGACATAAAGTCAGCGCCTACAATCGTGCAAAATATACGTTGCTAAGCAAGGTTACTTTTGCGCAAGGTGAAATGGGCAATTTCAGCCGCTGCAATGAAGTGCTCTATTTGTAGTTTTGTAGGACGTTATTTATGGCGTCAATTTAAAAGCTTTGTTTCGCTAAAGCGCAACCTACATTTGATTGAGTTTAGTGTTGTATAAACCATTATTTATAGCGAATTTTGAAATTATACTTTGACCCTCAACGAGCAAATGATCATTTGCTTACTGCTTACTGCTTACTGCTTACTGCTTACTGCTTACTGCTTACTGCTTACTGCTTACTGCTTACTGCTTACTGCTTAC
>NZ_JBWVBR010000032.1:0-23854 GCF_056629255.1 Pseudoalteromonas sp. NFXS53
TGATTGCTTCATATTTTTAAAGAACAGTGTAACTAACGCTTGGTTAGTTACCGCAGCCTTGCTGCGAAGTGGAGCGCTATAATAACGACTTCACTTTTTATGTCAACACTTAATTTCAATCTTTTTCTTAAGAGAAAGTTTAAAGCTAAGTTTCATTTGACTCGACATCGCTTTGATTTGCTTTTCAGCGTCTCGCCCCGTGTCAGTGGGGTCGCATTATAGGGAGATCATTTTTTTGATCAACCCCTTTTTGCAATTAATTTTCAGAAATGTGTTCAACCGCTCAAAAAGAAATCAAAACCCTATTTTTAGTCGCTTTTTGCTAACATTTAATACAGGTTATTTGCATTTAAAGACTAAGATCTAGTTAGATCTTAGTCTCATCACACCTTCTTGTATGGTGGAAGCAACTAATTCACCTTTTCTATTAAAGAATTGCCCCCTCACTAAACCACGGCCACCACTCGCACTTGGACTATCGACACTATATAGCAACCATTCATCCATTCTAAATGGACGATGGAACCACATAGCGTGATCTATGGTTGCTACTTGCATATTAGGTTGCAAGAAAGAATGCCCGTGCGGCTGCAGTGCCGTTGGCAAAAACTCAAAGTCTGATGCATATGCTAATAAGTAGTTATGTATGCGTCTGTCATCAGGCATTGTGCCATTTGCTCTAAACCAAACATGTCTTTTTGCTTCAGTGCTTTTTGGCTTAAATGGATTTTGAAAGTTTACCGGACGCATTTCGATAGGCATTTCGCAGGTAAATTTATTTCTTAGTTGCTCTGGAATTAGATCTGCGTGCTCTTGGTAAAACTCAAGTGAAGACTTAAGCGTTTCTGGTGCTGGCACATCAGGCATCTCTGTTTGATGAGATAATCCTTCTTCATCCCCCTGAAAAGAGGCTGTCATATAAAAGATGGGTTTACCATATTGGATTGCACAGACACGTCGTGTACTGAAGCTTCTCCCATCTCTGATAGTTTCAACATCATAAACAATTGGTTTGCTGGCATCACCCGGACGTAAAAAGTATGAGTGTAAAGAATTAACATAACGATCTGCTGGTAACGTATATTTGGCTGCCGATAGGGCTTGTCCCATTACCTGACCACCGAAGACTTGTGGAAAACCTAAATCTTGGCTTTGCCCTCGATAGATCCCTTGTTCAATTTCTTCTAATGAAAGAAGTGACAGTAAATTCTCTAATACCTGACTCATAACTCATTACCCTCAAACAACATAACGTTTTAATCATACTACACGTATCTGTTTATTGTGTATTTACCTTGCTCAGCTTTGTCATTTCATCAACAATATTAAAAAACACTATCTGAAGATTTTTATGGCTTATTGGTTATTCAAAACAGAACCCGATGCATTTTCTATTGATGATTTAAAGAATGCACAAGAGCAAAGCACTTTTTGGGAAGGTGTAAGAAACTATCAGGCACGAAACTTTCTGAGAGATGATGTCAAACTCGGAGATCAGATCTTTATTTATCACTCCAGCTGTAAAGTGCCTGCAATTGTCGGGATCGCAGAGGTGATAGAAGAAGCACACCCTGATCCCCACCAATTCGATCCAAGCAGTGATTACTTTGATGAAAAATCTAAGCCAGACTCCCCAAAATGGTTTGGTGTCACTGTTCAATTTAGAGAAAAGTTAAGGCCCATCTCTCTGAAACAGATTAAGGCAGATCCTAGAATTATCGACTTACCCCTCAAAAAAGCTGGCCGGTTATCCATTATGCCCGTCACTGAGGTAGAGTTCTTATTATTAAAACATTACCATAATAGCGAGCAATGATAGTTGCTCGCTATTATCTACCGCAAAACAATTACTATTATTACGACTTCAAAAATACTATTTGATTTCTGACCACTTTACTTCTGACGGTAAAATACGCTCAGGTGAAATATAGTGAAGAATATCACCGCCTTTAATTTGATAATGCAGAGGCGGATTTAAGTCCATATTAAATGCATTTAGATCGTGGGCAACTCCCAAAATAATTGCATCGTGTTTTTCTTTGAAGTAATGAAAGAAAGCTGAGAAAGGAAGTGCTGCAATATTGCCAGGTAACTGCACACTGAATTGAGTGTCGCCATGTAAAGTTGAAAGTAATTCCTCTTGCACTCGACTCGAACCAGGATCTTGCATCGCGCGTACTAAGATCTCAGCCGACTTTGTACTAGAACACTCAACATTCTTACAATGAGTTCGAAGCAAGCTGACTTTACTCTCATCAACAAAATGTGCACTTATATGTGCCGCTTCTTTTATTAACGGACTTATCATTAACGCTGTTGTGAAAGTCTGATCGTCATCTTTACCATCTATGATAATTTTATCAGCTTGAGAAATTGCAATACGATCCAATTCTTTTTCATCTGTAAAACTCGTCAGATGGGCAAATTCAACTTCAGAATAGTTAGCTAGAGGGTGCTCTTCAAGATCATTAACGGCTAGAATGATTTGTCGGTCTTTTCTTTTATTGTCGGCCAGTATGTAATCAACAATCTTTTTTGTTCTCTGCTCATGCCAGCCAAAAATAACGATGTGATCTGTTAAGTGTGCTAAGTTTTTATTTCCCGTCATTGCTCTTTTTACCCAAAATGTAACTAACTGCCCGACTTTGCCAAGCAAAACACCAAATAATGCTAAACCAAATGGAATTTGAAATAGTGCCACGACCCAACGACCCATAGATGTTACGGCACTCATGTCGCCATAACCTACCGTTGAGGTGGTAACAACATAATAATAAAAATAGGTATTGAGCCCTAATAGCTCAGTTTCGTTTGCAGCAAGAAGAAGTAACCAAGTCGCAGCTATGTGCAACACTGTTACTGCCATTAATAACTGCCAACTAGCTTTATCTATATGTGCTCTCAAGAGCATGGCTAGTTTTTTAAAATACAGAGGCATAGCTAAAATAATTGAATTTAATGATTTTTGTTCACAATACGCGATATCTATTTGCTTGCAAATACCACTTTGAATAAATCTAGGATAGACTTATAGGTGATCTCATTTTAGGTTTATTAGATTTCTACCTCGTGTTAGGTATACTGAATTTATCTTCTTCTAAAGGATAACGACATGGCTGGTGTTTTAGCTTCTGTGGACCAAAGAACTCAACTTGTGGGTGAAAACCGACTTGAGTTGTTGTTATTTCACTTACATAGCCGCCATTTGTTTGCTTTAAATGTCTTCAAAGTAAAAGAAGTAGTAAAGCTGCCACACCTAAACATCATGCCAAATGCGCATCCGAAAGTATGTGGTGTTACGACTATTCGAGGCGAATCAATACCAGTTATTGACTTAAGAAGGGCAATCAATATGCCCGAATGCCCAAGAGATGAAGATTGTAATCTAGTGATCACCGAATATAACCGCTCAGTTCAAGCATTTTTAGTCGGTAAAGTAGATCAAATTGTAAATACCACTTGGTCTGACATTATGCCTACTCCGAGTTCTGTAGGTAAGAATCATTATTTAACTGCACTGACCAAAATTCAGCGAGACGATAAAGAACATATTGTTGAAATTATTGATGTTGAGAAAGTATTGGCTGAGATAATTTCTTATGACATTTCAATATCTGAAAATGTTTTAGACGAGACTATTTTGCCAGAATTTAAAGGTAAGAAAATTCTTCATGCGGATGACTCGCCTACGGCTCGACGCCAAGTCGCAGACACCCTGGCACAACTCGGAATTGAAATCATACCGGCTACAGATGGCTTAGAAGCTTTAAAAATTCTCCAAGGTTGGGCTGAGCAAGGTTTAGATGTAAACAAAGAGATTCTAGCTGTCATAACAGATGCAGAGATGCCCGTGATGGACGGTTACCGTTTAACCTATGAAATTAGGAATGACGCTAGGTTAAAAAACTTGCACGTCATTCTAAATACATCATTAAGTGGCAGCTTTAACCAAGCTATGGTTGAAAAAGTGGGCTGTAATGCATTTCTATCTAAGTTCCAACCTGACTTATTAGTTGAAGAAGTTCAAAATCGCTTAAAAGAATATATCGGCCAGTAAACTGGTTATTTATACAGTTCAATTTATTTTCATTCTTTATATATTTCAGAAAGTTAAGTTTTTACGCATAGTAAAAATGCGTGTCTTGCTGGGAAATAGACGCTAGCCTAGGTATACTTTGCTGCATTCTGATTTGGCAAGGTAACCTAATGGACGTTTCTGATTTAATTGACGGCTTAAACGATAAACAACGCGAAGCAGTAGCTGCTCCTTTGCAGAATATGCTCGTGCTAGCTGGCGCTGGCTCAGGCAAAACGCGAGTACTTGTTCATCGTATTGCATGGTTAATGCAGGTGGAGCACGCCTCTCCTTATAGTATTTTTGCTGTGACCTTCACCAATAAAGCCGCCAAAGAAATGCGTACCCGTGTTGAAGAAACACTTAAATCGCCTGTCGGCGGTATGTGGATCGGGACTTTCCATGGTTTATCTCACCGAATTCTTCGCGCTCATCACCGCGAAGCAAACTTACCTGAAGCATTTCAGATCTTAGACACTGACGACCAAGTACGCATGATCCGCCGCCTCTTGAAAGCCATGAATATTGATGAAAAGAAATGGCCGCCAAAGCAGATAGCCTGGTATATCAGCGCCCGTAAGGATGAAGGTCAACGTCCAAAAGATATTCAAGCTTATGATGTCAACGAACAACTCATGTTGCGCGTTTATACGGCTTATCAAGAAGCCTGTGATAGAGCCGGTTTAGTCGACTTTGCTGAAATCTTATTACGCTGCTTTGAGTTACTGCAACAGCAACCAACATTACTACGCCATTATCAGCAGCGTTTCCGTCATATGTTGGTAGACGAATTCCAAGATACCAACAACATTCAATATCGCTGGTTAAAACTACTTGCTGGCGGTGACAGCAATATCATGATCGTAGGCGACGATGACCAAAGCATTTACGGCTGGCGTGGCGCTAAAATTGAAAACATCAAACGCTTTTTAGATGACTTTGATGCAGAGACTATTCGTCTTGAACAGAACTATCGTTCTACAGCAACCATTCTAAAAGCATCAAACGCGCTAATTGAAAACAACGCCGAACGTATGGGCAAAAGCCTTTGGACCGATGGCAACCAAGGCGAGCCAATTTCGATTTATGCCGCCTTTAATGAGTTAGATGAAGCCCGGTTTGTAGTAGGTAAAATCAAAACTTGGCTGAATGGGGGGAATGCTTTACAAGATTGCGCCATTCTTTATCGTAACAACGCCCAGTCACGTATTCTTGAAGAGGCCATGTTACAAGAAGGCTTAAAGTATCGCATTTATGGCGGTATGCGCTTCTTCGAACGCCAAGAGATCAAAGATGCTTTATGTTACCTACGACTGATCTGCAACCGCCAGGATGATGCTGCATTTGAACGTGTAATCAACACCCCAGCACGTGGTATTGGTGATAAAACCTTGAGCCATATCCGTGACTGTGCACGCAATGAATCAATGCCATTATGGTACGCCGCAAAAGCAATTCTAGAGCAAAAGCATTTAGCAGGCAGAGCTGCAACTGCCGTCACTAAATTTGTTGAACTTATCGAACATCTCAGCGATAAAATCGATGAGCTAGAATTGAGCGAACAAGCTAAACAAACTATTGAAATATCTGGCCTAATGGCAATGTACCAAGCCGAAAAAGGCGAAAAAGGTCGCGCTAGAGTAGAAAACTTAGAAGAATTAATCAGTGCTTGTGGTCAATATGAACCACCTATTGATGAAGACTTTAGTTCACCACTACAAGGTTTTTTAGCCTACACGTCACTTGAAGCTGGTGAAGGCCAAGCTGATGAACATGAAGATGCCGTGCAAATGATGACCTTGCACTCGGCAAAAGGTCTAGAATTCCCACTTGTATTTATGGTCGGTGTAGAGGAAGGTATGTTCCCTTCTCAGCAAAGCCATGAAGAGTCGGGTCGCTTAGAAGAAGAGCGCCGCTTATGTTATGTCGGTATGACCCGAGCAATGGATAAACTCTATATTAGCCATGCCGAAAGCCGTCGTTTGTATGGACAAGAAAAACATCACAGTCCTTCGCGCTTCTTACGTGAAATTCCCGAGGACTGTGTAGAAGAAATTCGTATTAAAACACAAGTTTCACGCCCAGCAAGTACAGGCCGCTTCAGTAACACCATTACTTTGGCAACCTTTGAAGATAGCGGTTACAACCTTGGTCAACGAGTTTTACATGCCAAGTTTGGTGCTGGTACCGTATTAAATTACGAAGGTAACGGCGCGCAATCTAGAATTCAAGTCAACTTTGACGATGTGGGCACGAAATGGCTTGTCACCGCTTATGCAAGACTCGAAAAAATATAATTTAGAGGCGCTATTTGAGCGCCTTACTTTTAATCAGCACCGTCAGTTAGTGTTGTTTTGCGGCTCACAGAAGTGGGCTGCCACCGAGTTAAATAAACTCACCAGCAAGACAACTTCTTTTTTAGCGCTGTCAAAAGAACCCGCTTTGAATCAAGCGCAATGGCCGGAGCATCTTCATCAAATTCTCGGTCAAGAGTTCGAAGTCGCAATATACGATGGCTATTCAGGGGTTATCCCTAATAAACTGGCAGCACTCAGTGGCACAGTAAAAGCAGGCGGCATACTTGCACTCGTCTTACCTGAACTTGCGCAATTAAATTCTTGGTGTGACGAAGGGATCACAACTTGGCAAAATCATCAGCAATCGCTAACAACGAGCCCGTTTTTAACGCGCTGGCAGAGCTTACTTACTCAGCTACCTATCTCTATTATTTCTGAAACAAACGTTGCAAGACTGTCTTTGCCAGATTTAAAACCAGCTTCAGAGCTTAGCCATAGATTAGGTGAGCAAAATGAAGTTATTGAAACGCTCATTAGATTACTCACCAAATCACAGCAACATACTTTACTTACTGCCGATAGAGGCCGCGGTAAATCATCAGCTTTAGGTTTATTAGCGAGCAAAATGCCTGAGCAATCATTTGTGATATGTGCACGTCAATATCAAGCAGTAAAAAGTAGTTTTTCCCATTTGGCAAAAGCACTTGGAGTTGAGTATTCAGGCAATGAGAAAACACTCGCTAATCTTCGCTTTTGTCCACCAGATAAGTTACTTCAAGAAAATATCAGCGATGACATCATTCTTATTGACGAAGCCGCAGCTTTACCCGTGCCTGCCCTCATCAAAATAGCGGATAAGTTTAAGCGCTGTGTATTTGCATCGACTTTAGTAGGCTATGAAGGTAATGGTCGAGGCTATACGTTAAGATTCAAACGTTTTTTAGCAAAACACTATCCCACCTATCAGCAATTAACCCTCAATGCGCCTATTAGATATGAACAAGGTGACCCGTTAGAAAGCAGCATAAACAAACTATTCGCGCTCGATGCGGAGTTTAATGCGCCTAAGCAACTTGAGCAGTTCGAGTTCACTCATATTACATCTGAAGATTTACTTCACGATGAGCATCTACTAAGACAAGCGTTTTCATTATTGGTGCTCGCTCATTACCAAACCAGCGTTAATGACTTAAGGCAACTGCTCGACCAACCTGCTAACAAACTTTTTGCAATCAAACAGCAAAATCATTTGCTTGGCATTTGTCTGGTCAGCATTGAAGGTAGCTTAAATCAAGATAGCGTCGCAATGATTGCGCAACAAAACAGACGACCCAAAGGACACTTGCTACCGCAACAGCTTTACCACTTGCTACAACAAGATACATTTTTGAGTCATAAAGCCGCCAGAATTGTCAGAATCGCTATAGCGCCAGAGTTTCAAGGTCAAAAGCTAGGTCAACAGTTATTGAATTACACTGAGCAGCAACTTCAAGATGGGGTCGACTACTTTGGTAGTAGCTTTGGCTGCACCGCACAGTTATTAAAGTTCTGGCAAGAGAACGAGTATCACATTGTAAAATTAGGCTTTAAACAAGACAAAGCTAGCGGCGAGTATTCTGCAATTGTATTAAAGAATAATAAAGATCTGTCTGAAGAACAGCATCAGTTGCGAGTGCGCTTTTCTCAGCAATTTACTTATCAATTGATCACGCAGTATCAAATGCTAGATGACACACTTGTCAGTCAGTTAATGAAACCAACATCTGGCAACTCATTCATCTCGGCTGAGCATAAACAACAGTTAAAAATATTACTCGACCAACCTGCGCATATCGAACAAGGCTTAGCCTTGATTTGGCAAATAGTGTCACAGAATCCACAACTATTATACAACCTTTCGGCTATTTCCCATCGACTACTAATTAAGCTAGTATTACAAGGTAATAAAAAAGAGTTAGTTCAGAAAGAGTTATGCATTGACTCAAAAAAACAACTAAACCTATGTTTATTTAATCTAGTTGCAGAAATTTATGCTCAAATTTAAGCCCTCAATCTTGCTTACTTCTTGCCTACTGTGGGCAAGTCAGCTTATGGCCTCTGGATCGCAACTCGATATAAAGCTAGGTATGTCGGTAGCATTAACTGGACCTGCCAGTGAAATAGGCAAACAACTTGCCTCGGGATCTAGAATTTACTTTGAGCAACTCAACAAACAAGGTGGAATTCATGGCGCGCTTATCGAACTCGATGTGAGAGATGATGGCTATGAACCAAACCATACCGTTAACAACACACGCTTTTTTATTTACGATAAAAAAGTACATGCTTTATTTGGCTATATGGGTACCCCAACCACAACTGCCATAAAATCCATGTTAGAGCACACGCAAATACCTTTGCTTATGCCCTATACGGGTGCTGCATTTTTAAGGGAAAAACCCGCATTCAAAGTGTTTAACTTAAGAGCTAGCTACCTTGATGAGGCAAAAGAACAAATCAGTTACTTAGTTGATGAGCTAGGTCATTCAAAAATTGCATTGCTCATACAAGCTGACGAATTTGGTATTACATTACAAAAAAGCCTCACTGCGGCACTAAGAATGAGGGGGTTAAAACCTCAGGTAGTCGGCCGATTTCGTAGAAATACCAATGAAGTTGAGAAAGCACTCAAACTAATTGGCAACAGTGAAGCCACTGCAGTTGCTATGGTAGGCACTTATGAGCCGTTATCGCAATTCATCCTATTATCACAAAAGCAAAATAAGCAATTCGCTTTCACCACTGTATCATTTGCCTCCAGCGAAGATCTATTAAGCAAGCTGACTCAACCAAGTCAATTAATGATCACAGAAGTGGTGCCAAACCCAGTCTCTTGTAAGGGTAAAATTTGTGAGCAATTCAGAGCAACGTTAAACACACATTCTTTACCTATTACGCACGCGATCTTTGAGGGGTATCTCAACGCATTAGTGTTTAGTCGTGCTGCAAAAATGTGTCCTTTACCATTTAATTCTAGCTGTGTCCTCAATGCCTTAAGCAATGTGATCAACCAAGATGATGAATTACGTCATTTATTTAAGATCAAACCAAAGCAAAAGAAATTACCAATTTTCCGTTCATATCATTCGTAATTGATCTATCATTAGTCATACTTATAAGCATGATGAGGCAGACATGGATTTAATTAACTTTCGTGTTGGGCAAAAAACAATTTCTTTAAAGATCTTAGACATATTGCTGACCGAGCGCTATGAAGGAAACCTAACCTCATTGCCAAACGGCAACCCAAGCTTCTTAGGGGTCAAAGATTACATGGGCACCCCAACGCCTATTTTTGATCTTGGCTTAATCTTAAATAACCAATCTTCCTCAGAAGTAAATCAAGCACTCGTAAAACTACTTCATGATCGTGAACAAGATCATAAAGCTTGGTTAGTGGCACTTGAACACAGCATTCATGAAGGTGTCGCTTTCACCAAAGCACGAGATCCTAGACAATGTGAATTTGGAAAGTGGTTTTACAGCTTTAAAACCGATAATGAAGACTTAAAAGCTTTACTTGCACGCTTTGAAGAGCCACATACAAAATTACACAATCTTTCAAGCACCTTATTAGATATGTGTGCCAAAGGCGAAAAAGAACAAGCAGTAAGAATACTCGAGAAAGAGCGCACTACGACTTACCAAAAACTGATACGATTATTTGAGTCAGCAAGAGATCAAATCACGCTCGATCATAAACCTATTATAGTTTTCACAACCTTAGATGGCCAAAAGCCGCATATCGGCTTATTGGTAGATCAAGTACAAGACAATATTCACTGTGATGAAAGTGAGATCAAACCACTTCATGAGATCACCAATATCGGTTTTGATATCGATCCGCAAACTAAGCAAATGATGAAAGGTTTAATTAAACGTGATGATACACATAGCGTATTAATCGATCCTAGTGCGATTTTTAGACCTGAACATTTACAAAGCTATGAGCCTGAAGAAACCGAAAGCTATGGTTTGTTTTAATTCAAAGCCAAAGAGCAATACCCCTAAGTAGTTTGCTTTATTTAGCTACAAAAAAACCGCTCAATTGAGCGGTTTTTTTAGATCTCGTAAAAGATTACTTCTTAGCTTCACGGCTCGCGCGCTTACGCTCGCTTTCAGTAAGTAGTTTCTTACGGATACGGATGCTTTCTGGTGTTACTTCTACTAGCTCATCATCATCAATGAACTCAAGTGCTTGCTCAAGTGTCATAACGATTGGTGGCACAAGGTTTTGCGCTTCATCAGTACCAGATGCACGAACGTTAGTAAGCTGCTTACCTTTAAGCGCGTTCACAGTTAGGTCGTTATCACGCGCGTGAATACCGATGATCATACCTTCGTAAACTTCAACACCGTGACCGATGAATAGCTTACCACGGTCTTGTAGGTTGAATAGTGCGTTAGTCAGTGCTTTACCTGCAGCATTTGCGATAAGTACACCGTTCTTACGTTGACCAATGTTACCGCCTTTGTGTGGACCGTAGTGATCGAACGTGTGGTACATAAGACCAGAACCAGATGTTAGTGTCATGAAGTCAGTTTGGAAACCGATTAGACCACGTGAAGGCATCATGAAGTCCATACGAATACGGCCTTTACCATCTGGTGCCATGTCAGTCATTTCAGCTTTACGAAGGCCAAGCTGTTCCATGATCGCACCTTGGTTCTCTTCTTCAACGTCAACGGTTACTGTTTCATATGGTTCTTCTAATTGACCATCTACTTCACGAAGAATTACTTCTGGACGTGATACAGCTAGCTCGTAACCTTCACGACGCATGTTCTCAATTAAGATACCTAAGTGAAGTTCACCACGACCAGATACACGGAAGCTATCTGGGTTGTCAGTTTCTTCAACACGTAGTGCTACGTTGTGAACAAGTTCAGCTTGAAGTCGCTCAAGGATGTTACGTGAAGTTACGAATTTACCTTCTTGACCAGAGAACGGTGACGTATTTACAGAGAACGTCATTGTTACTGTTGGCTCATCAACAGACAGTGCAGGAAGTGCTTCAACTGTGTTTACATCACATACAGTGTCTGAAATCTTAAGCTCACCTAAACCTGTGATGGCAATGATGTCACCCGCTTGCGCTTCTTGCGCTTCGTGACGATCAAGACCTAAGTAAGTCAGTACTTGGCCAACTTTACCGTTACGTGTAGAACCGTCAGCACCAACAATTGTTACTTGTTGGTTTACTTTAACAGTACCACGCTTGATACGACCAACACCGATTACACCGATGTATGAGTTGTAGTCTAGCTGTGAAATCTGCATTTGGAATGCGCCAGCTGGATCTGCGTCTGGCTTTTCTACTTGATCAACAATCGCTTCAAACATAGGTTGCATGTTGTCTGAAGGCTCGTCTAGGTCAAGCGTTGCCCAACCGTTAATTGCTGAAGCGTAGATAACTTGGAAATCAAGCTGCTCGTCAGTTGCACCTAGGTTATCGAATAGATCGAATACTTGATCCATTACCCAATCAGGGCGTGCGCCTGGCTTGTCGATTTTGTTGATTACTACGATTGGCTTAAGACCAAGTGCGAATGCTTTTTGCGTTACGAAACGCGTTTGCGGCATTGGACCTTCTTGCGCGTCAACAAGTAGTAATACTGAGTCAACCATTGAAAGAACACGTTCTACTTCACCACCGAAGTCAGCGTGTCCCGGAGTGTCTACGATGTTGATGTGGTAATCGTTCCACTCAATCGCGGTGTTTTTAGCTAGGATGGTAATACCACGCTCTTTTTCGATGTCGTTGGAATCCATCACCCGTTCTTCATTACCGCCACGTGTTTCTAACGTGCCCGATTGCTCTAGTAGCTTGTCTACTAGGGTCGTTTTACCGTGGTCAACGTGCGCGATAATCGCGATATTACGTAATTTTTCAATGCTCATGTTTATAACTCAGATAATTACTCGAAAGAGTGGGTTAATCCTATACACCAAATCGTGTAGCACAGCCCAAAATAGGCCGCTAGAATTTAAAAGGGGCGTATTATCCCCTAATAACGCCATAGATGAAAGTTTATGCAGCATTATTTTTTCAACTGACGTCACTATTCGACGAATAAAGGGTCAATTCAGTATAGAAGCTGAAATAAACCACGCCATAAAAGCGTCCGCTTTAATACAATAATCTCAACAAAATACCTTTTATAAATGTGATTTAAATGACAATACAGCCATCCTGCTGCTAATACAGCATGGAAATGAAATTAAAGCGTATATTTTTGCAACTAAAAACTGGGCAAAAAAGCATCATGCACTATACTGGAGCTGCACCACGAGCGTGCATTTGCGGATCATGTTGGTGCACCACCAAGGTGCAACACAAATTAAAAAACACAAAAAACCTTTAAATTCATTTAGATAAAAAACTGGCACAATACCCGCTTATAGCTGCGCAGTAATAACGAAAGTTATAGCAAAATAACTAACCCAACGAGTTTTGGAGGACACACATGTCTCATACAGTTTTACAATTTATCAAGGAAAACGACGTTAAGTTTGTTGACCTACGTTTCACTGACACTAAAGGTAAAGAACAACACGTTTCTATTCCTCATCACCAAGCTGACGAAGATTTCTTTGAAGATGGTAAAATGTTTGATGGTTCTTCAATCGCTGGTTGGAAAGGCATCAACGAATCAGACATGGTACTTATGCCAGATGCTGATTCTGCAAAATTAGACCCATTTGCAGAAGAAACAACACTAATCGTACGTTGTGATGTTGTTGAGCCATCAACACTTCAAGGTTACGAGCGTGACCCTCGCTCTGTTGCTAAGCGTGCAGAAGAATACATGCGTTCAACTGGTATCGCAGACACTGTTTTATTTGGTCCAGAGCCTGAGTTCTTCCTATTTGACGATGTTAAGTACAAGACTGACATGTCTGGTTCTATGTACAAAATTGATGCTCAAGAAGCTTCATGGAACTCTGACAAAGATTACGAAGGCGGTAACACGGGTCACCGTCCAGGCGTAAAAGGCGGTTACTTCCCAGTAGCACCAGTTGACTCTTCACAAGATTGGCGTTCTGCAACATGTTTAGTTCTAGAAGAGCTAGGTCAAGTTGTTGAAGCGCACCACCACGAAGTAGCTACAGCAGGTCAAAACGAAATCGCAACTCGCTTCAATACAATGGTATTGAAAGCAGACGAAATTCAAGAAATGAAATACGTTATCCACAACATGGCGCACCTTTATGGTAAAACGGCAACATTCATGCCTAAGCCAATCGTAGGTGATAACGGTTCAGGCATGCACTGTCACCAATCACTAGGTAAAGATGGCCAGAACATCTTCGCTGGTGACAAGTACGGCGGCCTTTCTGAAGAAGCACTATACTACATCGGTGGTATTATCAAGCACGCTAAAGCAATCAACGCATTCGCTAACGCGTCTACTAACTCTTACAAGCGTTTAGTACCAGGCTTCGAAGCACCAGTAATGCTTGCATACTCTGCACGTAACCGCTCTGCATCAATCCGTATTCCAGTTGTTCCTTCTGAGAAAGCACGTCGTATCGAAGTACGTTTCCCAGACCCAACAGCAAACCCTTACCTAGCGTTCTCAGCAATGCTTATGGCTGGTCTTGACGGTATCAAGAACAAGATCCACCCTGGCGATGCAATGGACAAAGATTTATATGACCTACCTGCAGAAGAAGCGGCTGAAATCCCAACTGTTGCAGCTTCACTAGAAGAAGCGCTTTCAGCACTTGATGCTGACCGTGAATTCCTTATCCAAGGTGGCGTATTCACTGATGACTTAATTGATGCATACATCAAACTTAAGTCACAAGAAGTGGAAAAACTGAACATGACGACTCACCCAGTTGAGTTCGAAATGTACTACAGCGTTTAATTGCTTACTTAGCAGTTAAATTCTAGAGGACATGACAACTCACACTACAAGTGACGAGTTTGAAATGTATCACAGCGTTTAATTGCTAACTTAGTAGTTAAATTCTAGAGGACATGACAACTCATACTACAAGTGACGAGTTCGAAATGTACTACAGCGTTTAATTGCTAATTTAAGTAGTTAAATTCTAGAGGACATGACAACTCATACTATAAGAGACGAGTTCGAAATGTACTCAAGCGTGTAACTGACACGCACCTAAATCATATGTGTTCTCAAGCCCGCGAAAGCGGGCTTTTTTATGGAAAAGCAGTTCATAAACAACTAAAGTATTCATTGCATTGTGTGATAAGAGTTAGGGCAAAAAAATGAAATGGACGGTAAAGGGGTTATGTATTTTAATGACACTGATTTCGCTGCCAAGTGACGCTAAAATTTATCGTTGGAAAGATAAAAATGGCAATTGGGTCTACTCAGACACCCCCAGAAAAGGCGCGCAAGAAGTAAAGTTAAATAAGCCATTGGTCATGCCAAGTACCAATACCAATGTTCTGCAATCATCAAACACCCAAAAGCAAATCTCTTATCAAGCAAATATCACTTCACCAAACCACGAACAAACCATTAGAGAAAACACCGGTACCGTTTATGTCAGTGGACAAGTGCTGCCTAGCTTTCATAAAGGCTTTACCGTCCAGCTCTTCCATAACGGCAATACTGTAGGTGCAAAGCAGTCTTCCACTTCATTTGTACTTAAATCACTCTCACGAGGTGAACATAAGATAAAAATGGCTGTTTTTAACCCTCAAGGCACACAAATTGCGACAAGCAAAGAGCACACATTTTACCTTCATAAAGCCAGTGTCAGTAATCGTTGATGCAAGTCAAATGTAGGCGTATGATAAAACGCACCAAATTGGTGCATAACAATGAAAGCTGATCCATCATGGTACACTCCTTAACGTCTTTTGCCGAAAACGTTTGGCAAAATCTATCAACTTGCATCTTAGTCATTGATGATGCTTACACTATTCAATTTGCCAACAATTCTTGTAGTGAACTGTTTGGCTTGGGCCTAAAGCGCCTACTCAATCAACCTCTACTCAGTATTTTTAATCATCATAGTATCGACCTAGAAAAGCTCTCTCAATACGTGCTAGATGAAGGCGTTGATTGCCAGCAACACAGAGTAGACGTGGTGTTCATCGATAATCGCTCTGCCACACTGAACATTTATAGTCGTAAAATTGTGCATCAGCACCAAGCTTACATTTTGCTTGAATGTCGCAAAATTGATGATGAAGTAAAATTTGATCAAGCCTCTAAACAGATGCACCAATATCATGCTGCACGCACACTCATTCGCGGTCTTGCCCATGAAATAAAAAATCCATTGGGCGGAATTCGTGGAGCGGCGCAATTATTGCAGTACGAGACTTGCCAGCAAGAGCGCGAGCAATGTGCACAACTGATCATAGAGCAAGCAGATAGACTGACTGAATTGGTAGATAAATTATTAGGCCCTAACCAGCTCCCTAATAAAACATCGTGCAATATCCACCAACTGTTAGAGTCTGTGATCAAACTATGTAGCTTTGAACAGGGTCAACACATCAGCTTAAAGAAAGATTACGATCCGAGTATTCCTGATGTGGTTATTGACCAAGCTAAGATCCAACAAGTGATCTTAAACATCGTGCGTAACGCACAGCAAGCGCTCAAACAAGGTGGAGAGATAACCTTAAAAACCCGATTCAGACATCGTGTTCGTCAAGGGGATCATGTCGTTAAAAAAGCACTGCTTATTCAAATCAGCGACAATGGACCAGGTATAGACGAACAATTAAAAGACACCTTATTTTACCCTATGGTAACCAATAAAGAGGGTGGCTCTGGTCTCGGGCTCTCTATTGCACAAACACTGATAGAACAACATGGTGGCAGTATTGAATGTGATAGCTGGCCGGGTCATACCGAGTTCAATATATATTTGCCATTTACATCACAACCATCGGGGAATCACGAATGAAATCAGTCTGGTTAGTTGACGATGATGCATCTATTCGATTCGTTTTAGATAAGGCTTTGTCTCGTGCAGGTTTTGCCACAGAAAGCTTTACAAATGGCCAAGATGTACTGACTGCGCTTGAATACAACCAACCTGCAGTGCTTGTGTCTGATGTGCGTATGCCGGGTATCGATGGCATGGCACTACTCGAACAGATTAATAGCCAGTATCCGAATCTGCCTGTGATCATTATGACAGCACACTCAGACTTAGATTCAGCGGTCAATGCGTTTCAAAAAGGGGCATTTGAATATCTGGCAAAGCCCTTTGATCTGAACGAAGCAACCCAACTAGTTGAACGTGCTTACGAAACTCAGCAGCAAAACCGCAAAACCAAAGCGCAACCAAACACACCACAAAATAGCCCAGATATCATAGGCGAAGCCCCTGCAATGCAGGAAGTATTTCGCGCCATCGGTAAATTATCGGCTTCAAGTATGAGTGTTTTGATCAATGGCGAATCAGGTACTGGTAAAGAGCTTGTTGCAGGCGCATTACATAATCACAGCCCGCGTAAAGCCAATACTTTCATCGCACTCAACATGGCGGCTATTCCAAAAGATCTTGTAGAGTCAGAGTTGTTTGGTCATGAAAAAGGCGCCTTCACTGGCGCTGATAGCATACGTCGCGGCCGCTTTGAGCAGGCAGATGGTGGTACGTTATTTTTAGATGAAATCGGTGATATGCCACTCGACGTGCAAACTCGTTTATTGCGCGTGTTGGCTGATGGGGAATTTTACCGTGTTGGTGGGCATCAAAGCATTAAGGTTGATGTGCGAATTATCGCGGCGACACACCAAGATCTCGAAACCTTGGTGCAAAAAGGTAAATTCCGTGAAGATTTATTTCACCGCCTAAATGTCGTGCGTTTGAAGATACCCGCTCTGCGAGAACGCCCTGAAGATATCGAACGTTTAGCCGTTCACTTTTTAGCAAAGAGCGCAAAAGAATTACAGGTCGAGAGTAAAACACTTTCAGCTGAAGCGATTAAAACCATGCAGTTGTATCACTGGCCGGGGAATGTACGCCAATTAGAAAACACCTGCCGCTGGTTAACTGTCATGGCACCTGGCGAACTGGTTGGTGACATCGACTTACCCGACGAGTTACAACACACGCAGGTACAACCCGAAGCGCAAGGTGATTGGCTCGATGCCTTTCAAGTTTGGCTGAACCAAGAGCTTAAAAACGGCAAAGAGAATATTTGGCCGGCAGTTCAAGCGCAACTTGAAACCCGTCTGATCAAAACGGCTTTAAATGCCTGCCACGGTCATAAACAAGATGCCGCACTTCGCATAGGTTGGGGACGCAATACATTGACCCGAAAACTAAAAGAGCGCAATATTCAGGATAGTTAAAACTATTCTGAATATTATCTATGAAGTTACTAGAACATGTACCGCTGATTAAACAGCTAGAAATAATCAATCGCCTGCCATTTTTTAGTGACTTCACTTTGGCTGAAAGACAAGTATTGCTTGAATCCTTCAGCCATTTATATCTCGTTCAAAAAGACAAGCATGCCTTCAAGCGTTTCGATAAAGATAACCGTTTATTTATTATTCTAAGTGGTGAGCTCGCCATATTTAAAAAAGAAGAGCTAAGCAAATTGGGGAAGGTCGGTCCGGGTGAATTCATAGGTGAAGGAGCGTTCATTTGTAAACGTGAACACAGCACCAATGCAAAAGCGCTCAGCGACAGTATTTTACTCACAATAACGCCCGAAGCATTAACTCGCCTACCAAGTGTGATCAGAGAAAAAATTAAAGATAAAATTATTGAAGGAATGGGCCAGCGAATCGCAAAACTAAATAACTATATTGAAGAAAATATTTAGGTAATTAAATTAGGTACTGAAAAAAGCTGTCCAAGCAAAACAAAGCGAAATAGCTGACAGCCATTTCATGACTTGTGAATTTAAATATGTATTACTCGTAATAAAATAGTGTGCCAGCATAACCATCGGCACACTCATATATGCAATTGCATATAAAAAATAATTTATAAAAGCCATAACCCAAAATGATAGCGTAAACATATCTGGCATATCACCAGCCCCTACAACAGGTGAAGAGAACTGATAATAGCGCATCATGAATACCATCATTATAAAACAAGCTATTGGTATAAATACAATTTGACGCATAGTTTAATTTTATAAATTAATTTCTAGGTAAAACCTGATACATACACTCTCTTTCCATGTAGTAATACCCACCATTTCCATCTGGGAATCTCCACAATTCACAAGTCCAGCTGAAATCAACAGGGTTAAGAAAATCATTAATTCCATTCTCTAGACCTTCAAGAGAAGAAAATTGCTCTAATGCTTTTTTTAATTCTTGTTCGTCGGTAACTTTTTCCCCTTCTCCAAGAGAGTTGGTATCCGTAGAAAAATTGCTATCCTTAAATTCAGGCCTACAAATACTAAATTTAGAGTTAATTGGTGATTTACAAAAAGCTTGCAGTGCTTTTTTGCTATGTACAACTGCGCCATAGTAAACCCATACTGCGGTATAATACGCCCCTGTATCAAACTTAAGTTCACTCCCACTAAACTTAGTGTATGCAGCACTTTCTTCAAGCATATTGTTAAAAAATATATCATCACAAACCCCTTTTGGTGTACCACTCTCATAACAATAGTCATGATTACGGCAGGAATAGGGGAACAGCTCAGGTGAGTCAGAGCACCAATCTTGTGAATTAGTACTTTCCTTTAAATTCAGTATTGAGGAATTCATAGGCATAAATCTGTTCTTTACGGCTTCTGCCTGATCTAAACTAAAACCTCTTAAAAGTTGGCTTAATAGAATATCAAATAAAAGAACTTCATACTTATTTAAATCTTCAAAAACATACCGTCCATGATTTATACTTTTAATTTTAAATACAGTTTTTTTCTTAGCCAAGACTAAGTATTTACTTTTATCATCAGGCTTATAACAGCTTACCTGCGGCTCTTTATAGAAACCACAAAATCTTAAATCCGCCAAAGTAATCTTGTGATTTAAATAAGAAACCTCTTGAAAGTCTTCATTCTTAACTGACTTTTTTATTACTTCATTTGGTATTAACTCACTCGAATATGATGGAGAAAAAACAACAAACAACAAACAACAAACAACAAACAACAAACAACATTTATAAATTTATTCAACTTACTATCCTTAGAAATAAACAAATATCAACATTAAGTTAACATAAAAAACAAGAAAGTAAATTAAATATCGCAGCTAAGTTTCTTTTTAGATCAAAACTTTAATCCTGTTGCGCAAAATCAGGTTTGAGCAAAGAATATGACGTATTTAAGAGTCGGTGAAAATTCAGGGCAAGAGCATGAAAAATCACTTGCCATTTAATACCTTTTCTAGATAACACTCGTTTCTAGCTGCTTTTAGCTGTTTTGCGCGCACGCCTTTGTTAAAGGATGTCTCTTTCTTTAATAAATTCAATGCAATATGCCTTACACCTTCAAGCACTTTTGCTGCACCGTCGCGGCGTATACGGCAGTCATCTTCATTCATTGCCACATCCAAACACCAATGAAGACTGTTCTCAATATGCCAATGCGCTCGTGTGGCTTCAGCTAGTCTTTGTGCACTCAAATTCGCTGAGCTGATGTAATATCGATATGATAATTCACCTTGCTGTTGGTTATCCGTTTTACGGTAAGACACTATCACGCCTACACTTTGTAAATTGGGCCAGCTCGCACTTGCGGGAATTTGAGCCATATCATGGCAGACTACAGCCGCTCTGAATTCTTCTCGACCTCGTTGATAATCTACTTCACTTAATAAACTATCTGTCGCTATCTGGCGTGATATTTCTGGTTGTAGCAGCGCTTTAACTTGTTCAAATAAGCTGCCCTGATTGGCTTTGAGCGCCAGCAAATAATCCGCTTCCTTTTCTATAATTTGCTTCGCAATCTCCTTTTGGCAGCCCATTGCATCAATGGTCACTAAGCAACCTTTTAGCTCTAATAACTGCGGCAACTCTGGGATGGCGGTGATTTCATTGGACTTCGAGTCGGTCTTATATTGACCTAACGTCACGCCATTTTCGCAGGCAAACGCGCTGACAATGTGAATAGCATCTTTTCTATCTGGTTGTTTTAAAGAGCCTTTTAGCCTTTTTCCATCAATGGCAACGACACTGCCGTCTGTGAGTTCACTACAGCTTTGCATCCATTGAGAGAAACAGGCTTGAAACTGAGTCATATCGATGCGGCTTATAACTCTTACAATCGTGTCGTGACGAGGCACACCGTTCGATAGTGCGATAAATTTACGTAACCAAGATAGCTTGTCATGGGCAAAAACTTCAATTTCTTCCCAACCTTGGCAACCTGCGATTACGGCACTGATTGTTAGAAACAGAATATCGAATAATGGATGTTGCACTTTGCCTTGCTGGCGTGGGTCATCAATGGAAGAGAAGTGTTCGAACAATGTATTGGCTGACATAATTAGGCTGCTTAGTTTGAAAAACAGTATAAGCTCATAAATTTATGTCAAGGTAAAGTTCATGATCTTGCCCTGTTGTTGAACTATTTTCGGTAGTTTAAAACACGTTTGGTTGTTGAAAGTACATCAGAAAATCATGAGTATAAGAGATATTATGTGACAACCTGTATGCCCCATTACAACTTAGAACCTTTCTACAACAAATAGCGATCTGTCGCCAATTAAATATGAACAAAGCTCCTTAAGAAAAGTGTCCTGATGTAGTTGCGCAGAACCTTCTCCGCTATGTGATGAGTAACTGACAGAAATTATAAAAATCACATTGGGTTTCAACTAACTTATTCATTCTAGGTCTTTTCCTTACCACTTTTATGTCGAACGTTCAATCAGGGAACAATATTTAGTTCCCTTTTAGCCCGAGTTGCTTATCCAAAATTCAGATCAAATGCTTCCATGCAAGACACAATTGTCACGCGCCTTTTTTCTTCAAGCTAGATTAGCGATTCAACAACGCTTCAAACGCACTGAATAATTTTTCTAGCTCTTCAATGGTGTTGTAGTGCATACAACCGATACGAACAACACCACCCTTATCCATTACACCCAGCTGCTCACATAAGCCTTGAGCATAGAAGTTACCATCCCACACGCACATATGTTGCTTGCCTAAGAACTCAGACACTTTACGTGGTGCTAAGCCTTCAAATGTTAAGGCAAAGGTTGGTGTGCGCTCAGCAAGACGAGATTCATCTTCAATACCGAATAAACGGATCTGAGGAAAATCAGCGAGGCGCTTTAAGAAATACGCACTTAATGCCATTTCATGTTCTTTGGTGTTAGCAAATGCTTGTGCCAAACGCTCACGACGCGGTGTGCTTTCTGGTAGGTCGCTTAAGCTTGCGATATAGTCAATGGCAGCAATCACACCAGCCAAACCTTCAAAGCTTTGTGTGCCCGTTTCCCAACGACCTGGGATCACATCTTTTGCAGGTTCCACTTTGTATGGCGTAAAACCTTCTAAATGTTCGCGCTTACCATAAACAATTCCTACGTGCGGGCCAAAGAACTTGTAAGCCGAGCAAGCTAAGAAGTCACAATCAAGCGCTTGTACATCGATAAGCTCATGAGGCGCATAGTGAACCGCATCCACATACACCAACGCACCAACTTGGTGCGCAAGTTCAACGATCTGTTTAATATCGTTAATAGAACCCGTCGTGTTCGACGCATAAGTCACTGCAACTAGCTTAGTCTTGTCATTTAACAATGACTTGTAGTGTTCTAAATCTAGAGTGCAATCCGCTTCATTGATTTTTACAGCGTGTACAAGTGCGCCTTTATCTTCAGTAGCCTGACGCCAAGAAGACACATTTGAGAAGTGATCGGCATTGGTCACAATCACCTCATCACCCGCTTGCCAGTCACGTGATATCGCACGGCTAAAGCTAAATGTTAGACTCGTCATGTTCGCGCCAAACACGATTTGCTCTTTGCTAGGCGCATTTAATAAATCAGCAACTGCTTGACGTGCATTGTCCATTAAACTGACAGTTTTATCGCTTGAGAAGAATGCACCACCTAAATTTGAGTTGTAGTAACCCAAATAAGCCGACATCGCACTCAACACTGACTGAGGTACTTGCGAGCCACCCGGACCATCAAGGAAGATAGGAGATTGACCATTCACCTGCTGCATAAGTGCAGGGAACTGACGACGCAATTTTTGTAGTTCCATTATGGCCTCTTACGCTGTAAACACGAAGCAATCTAAATAACCAACTTCATCGGCATTTAGTTTATTCATCGGTGTGGCGTTGTGCCAAACTTCACGGTCATTCACAAGTGCAAACAAACCGTCTTTGATTTCCATCTTGAAACAAGGCTCAGCTTCTTTATGCTCGTATACTAACAACTCGCCGCCTGCGATATTCTCATGAGAGACGCCACATACACATACATGATCAAAACCATCTTGGTGAACACCTTCAGGTGCAGGTGGTGTGTCGCTTTCAATCGCTAACATTCTGAACTGATGAACTTCGATGTCACGGCGCTCTTCAATGCCTGTCATCGCTCTGAATTCAGTCAGTAAATGTTTAAATGCATCGCTGTTAATTAAATCGGTTTCTAAATTCTCATAAACGCGCTCAATATTACCCTGAAAGTTGTTAATTGAGTCGTCTTGAACAAACGCTTTAGTTGGCTGAAGGCTTACTTCATTATCAACAAACTTCAATACCGAATAACGACGTTTACGGAAAGCACCGTCTGCATATGGGTTATCAGGTAGATGATCAAAGAATGGTTTTACACCATCAATATGGGGCTGTTGAATAAAACGTAATTGAAGCAAATTCTGGTTGTTTACTGCTGTCATGTTGCTCTCGTTTATGATTATAGAATTGGCGCAGATCTTAATCTATTTCGAGCAGTTAATTGATTTAAATTACACACGCAAACATCAATAATTACATTGATAATGCATTTTATAAATTTATAAGGCTAAATTTTCTAATTTTGAAAAGGCTAAAAATTTTGCAACAAAACTGGTCGGTCCAGAACAAAAATAGCTCAGTTAAAGCGATAAGCGATAAGCGATAAGCGATAAGCGATAAGCGATAAGCGATAAGCGATAAGCGATAAGCGATAAGCGATAAGCGAAATTAATTATTAATCACTTTGGAAGTCAAATAAAGATTAATATAGAGAACCCCGACGAAACAGACGAAAGTTAAAAATTATATTTGAGTTAAAAACTAATCTAATAAAGGGATTTGATAAAAAGATTTTTAAGGTAAGAAAGTTGGTTACGGGAGCCGGATTTGAACCGATGACCTTTGTGAATTATAAGAGCGAGCCCGACGAAACTGACGAAAGTTAAAAATTGTATTTGAACCAAAAAACTAATCTGATAAGGGGATTTAATAAAAAGATTTTTAAGGTAAGAAAGTTGGTTGCGGGAGCCGGATTTGAACCGATGACCTTTGTGAATTATAAGAGCGAGCCCGACGAAAAAGACGAAAGTTAAAAA
>NZ_JBWVBR010000033.1:0-23814 GCF_056629255.1 Pseudoalteromonas sp. NFXS53
TACGCAAAGGGGACGCGAAATGAATTCGCTGCTACCGGGGTTTAGTTCGGTAGCACCGACTTTACGTCGGGTAAGTGATACGCAAAGGGGACGCGAAATGAATTCGCTGCTACCGTGGTTTAGTTCGCTAGCATCGACTTTACGTCGGGTAAGTGATACGCAAAGGGGACGCGAAATGAATTCGCTGCTACTGGGGTTTAGTTCGGTAGCACCGACTTTACGTCGGGTAAGTGTTACACAAAGAAAACGCGAAATGAATTCGCTGCTACCGGGTGTCTAGTTCGGTAGCACCGACTTTATGTCGGGTAAGATTTATTCTGAAAATGCGGTCTCAATACACTCAACTAATGCTCTTAACCCTTTTCCTTTGTTCACCACTTTCCAAGCAATATTTAATGGTTGCGGTATTGAAGGCTCCGCCAACGTTAATGTTTTTAATGTGCCTGATTCAATCTGACTAGTTATCTGATCTACTGGTAAAAAGCCAACTCCGACTCCGGCCTCTATGGCGCAGATTTTCTGCTGCAAATTGCTTACATATAAGTGTTTTGAACCTTCAATGATGTTTGACGACTTCGCAATGGCGTTTCGACTTGAATCGTGAACAACCACGGTGCGATATTTAAGAATATCAGACGCTTCAATGTCTCTGCCTAGTTTATGAAGTGGGTGTTCTGGCGTTGCTACAAAGACACTATGGTATTCGGTCAGGGTTTTTGCGCGTATGCCTTGCTGCACTGGAACGGGATCTGATGCACCGATCACCAAATCAACCTCGTCTTCTATTAATGCTTCCCATGTGCCGTTGAGCACTTCCTCTTTAAAGTCGAGTTCTATGTTTTCGTGTTCAGCTAAAAATGCATGGCAGGCTTTAAAAACTTTGCGCTCGTCCACAATGGTATCAATAGCGATACGTATTTTGGGCTCCCATCCGTGGGCGATTGTTTGCGTTTGCTCAGTCAATTTACCAACCGCGAGTAATACTCTGCGGCCTTCTTCTAGAAGGTGCAGGCCTGCTGGAGTTAGCACAGAGCGTCGACCTCGGCGCACAAATAAGGTCACCCCCAGTTGTTCTTCGAGTTTTTGCACAATATACGAAATCGCTGATGGAACTTTATTAAGCTGCTCAGCGGCACTGGCAAAACTACCACGTTGGTCAATGGCATCGAGTACCAGTAAAGCTTCTAATGTTAGAGGAGAGTGCTGCATATCACTTAAAAAACATGTTCAAAACTATTGTTCAAATATTTTGAACTAACTTGTCAAATTCTGCCAGTTATTTGTTTTCTCATGCTTACCTATAATGAACTCACTTCTTCAGAGAAACACTGAAAAACACAATTAACTAAATTTAAGAGAGCAGCAAAATGAACACATCAACTTTACTAAACGTACTAAAAACTGACGAGCAACTATCAGCTTTACCACTTCGCGTAGTCGCAGGTATTTTATTTATCGCCCACGGCGCACAAAAGTTATTTGCTTGGTTCGGTGGCTATGGTCTTGAAGGCACAGGTCAGTGGATGGAATCAATTGGCTTGGCGCCGGGCTATTTAATGGCACTTATGGCGGGAAGCGCAGAGTTCTTCGGCGGAATATTTTTACTAGTCGGCTTACTTACTAGACCAACCGCCGTCGCACTTGCTTTTACTATGCTGGTGGCTATTTTTGCAGTGCATTTCCAAAACGGTTTATTTATGTCGAACAATGGGTATGAATTTGCGTTATCACTGTTTGCTATGAGCGTAGCCTTGGTATTCCAAGGTGGCGGTAAGTTTTCGCTAGACCGTGTTTTAACGTCTAAGTTTTCTAGCCAAGGTAACGCGCAGCTTCAACTGCAAACAACTAAAATCGAAATATAAGTTCGAAATTTTATAGAGCGCAAAAAGTTAAAGTAAAGAAGTCACCGATCATAAGTGACTTCTTTTAAGCAAAATATTTATAGCATTGAGAGGATTTATTATGGGTTTATTACAAAATGGCAAATGGGTTGATAAGTGGTACGACACCAAAGAAAGCAAAGGCGCATTTAAACGCCAAGACAGTAAATTTCGAAACACGATTAGCACAGATAGTGATAACCCTTATCAACCTGAAGCTGGCCGTTATCACCTTTATGTTTCTTTAGCGTGTCCTTGGGCGCACCGCACATTGATTTTTAGAGCGCTAAAAGGGCTTGAATCTTTCATTGATGTCACAGTTGTACAAGCTCAAATGCTAGAAAATGGCTGGGAGTTTGATGATGAAAAAGACCCGCTTTATGGTTTTAAATATGCTTATGAGCTGTATTTAAAATCAGATCCAAGTCATGAAGGCCGCGTGACGGTTCCAATTCTTTGGGATAAAAAGACCCAAACCATAGTCAATAATGAATCAGCGGAGATCATTCGTATTTTTAATACTGCGTTTAATGAACTCACTGGCAATACAGATGACTACAGTCCAAAAGCTTTATTGCCTGAAATTGATCAGATGAACGAACGTATTTACGACACCATAAACAATGGCGTCTATAAAGCGGGCTTTGCAACGACACAAGAAGCTTATAACACAGCGTATGATGCTTTATTTGATAGTCTAGATTGGCTAGAAGACCATTTAAGTAAAAATCGTTATTTAGTTGGCGAGCAAATTACCGAAGCCGATTGGCGTTTGTTCACGACACTTATTCGCTTTGACGCCGTGTATTTTGGGCATTTCAAATGTAATCGAACTCAACTGAAAGACTTCGAAAATATCAGCAATTATGTTCGAGAGTTGTATCAGGTACCGGGAGTTAGCGATACGGTTAATATCGAATACACCAAAGAGCATTACTACGCGAGTCACAAGACCATTAATCCAACTGGCGTGATCCCAAATGGTCCAGAGTTAGACTTTAACGCGCCGCATAATCGCGGAACCCTTTAAAACATTCTCAGGTGCTACCGAGGGTTTTTAGCACGGTTGCACCGACTTTACGTCGGGTAAGTGTTACATGCAGAAAACGCGAAATAAATTCGCTGCTACCGGGTGTTTAGCGTGGTAGCACCGACTTTACGTCGGGTAAAAGTTTCAAAAAAGACGCGAAATAAATTCGCTGTTACCGGGTGTTTAGCGCGGTAGCACCGACTTTACGTCGGGTAAAAGTTTCAAAAAAGACGCGAAATAAATTCGCTGCTACCGGGTGTTTAGCGCGGTAGCACCGTCTTTACGTCGGGTATGCGTTGCTCACATAAAACGCGAAATAAATTCGCTGCTACCAGGTGTTTAGCGCGGTAGCACCGTCTTTACGTCGGGTAAGCGTTACTCACATAAGACGCGAAATAAATTCGCTGCTACCGAGGGTTTAGCTCGGTAACACCGACTTTATGTCGGGTAAGCATTACTAACATAAAACGCGAAATAAATTCGCTGCTACCGGGTTTGTTTATCTCGGTAGCACCGACTTTATGTCGGGTAAGCATTACTCACATAAAACGCGAAATAAATTCGCTGCTACCAGGTGTTTAGCGCGGTATCACCGTCTTTACGTCGGGTATGCGTTGCTCACATAAAACGCGAAATAAATTCGCTGCTACCGAGGGTTTAGCATGGTAGCACCGACTTTACGTCGTGTAAAAGTTTCAAAAAAGACGCGAAATAAATTCGCTGCTACCGAGGGTTTAGCACGGTAGCACCGACTTTATGTCGGGTAAGCATTACTCACATAAAACGCGAAATAAATTCGCTGCTACCGAGGGTTTAGCACGGTAGCACCGACTTTATGTCGGGTAATCGTTACACACAGAAAATGCGAAATAAATTCGCTGCTACCAGGTGTTTAGCATGGTAGCACCGTCTTTACGTCGGGTATGCGTTGCTCACATAAGACGCGAAATAAATTCGCTGCTACCGGGTGTTTAGCGCGGTAGCACCGTCTTTACGTCGGGTATGCGTTGCTCACATAAGACGCGAAATAAATTTGCTGCTACCAGGTGTTTAGCTCGGTAGCACCGACTTTACGTCGGGTAACCTTTCCAACTCCTTTCACAAAAAATTTGCTAAATGTAAATTTTAGGTTAATAGTTTATTTGTCCGATTTGGGGACAAATAAACTGAAAGGAATAATCATGAACTTAAAACTCACCGCATTAGCAACCTTGCTATGCAGCACCACGGCATTTGCAGCTATTCCATATAAGAATGAGCAATACCAGTTCACTCAACCTAATGGTGAAGTGATAACCCTAACACTCAATGGTAATAGCTTTTACGCAGAGCAAAGAACGGCTGATGGCCGTCTTGTTATTTTTGACAATGCACTAAAAGGTATGGCATATGCTAAATTAAATGACGAGGAGAGCGAGTTAATCTCAACTGGCATTTTAGTCAGCACTAAAAATCAGTTGGGCATTCAAAGTGCTCAGCTTCGAACTCAACAAGCAGGGCTAAGCACCGAAGCCAAACAGCGCTTAGTTGAAGCACAGCAGCAGCGCATGTTAGGCGAGCATGATACGCATACTCACTCGGCACAAACACGTATGCAAACTACACAGTTAGATGCGCAAATATCAGGGCAAGTGAAAGGCCTTACTATTATTATCGACTTTCCTGATGAGCGAGGCACCATCAGTAAGGCGCAAATTGAGCGCTTTTTAAATAACGACACCTATACTGAATTTGGTAATGCACAGTCGGTAAGAGGCTATTTTAAATCGGTGTCGGGTGGAAAGCTTGATTACACGAACACAGTTACCCAGTACTACACGGCAAAAAAGAACAAAGCCTACTATGCTGATTCAAGCTTAAGCTCAACGGTTCGTTCACAAGAGTTGATCAAAGAAGCGCTAGATTGGCTTGAGTATCAACAAGGTTTTGACTTTTCGACACTCACTACCAACAGTAGTAAGCAAATTCGTGGTTTAAACATTTTCTATGCAGGTAATTCAGACAGCAGTTGGTCGAAAGGGTTATGGCCACACATGGCACGCTTAAGCCCAAGATTTTGTGCCGATGGCGTCTGTACCGACCGCTACCAAATTACAGACATGCGCAGTAGTTTATCAATTGGTACCTTTGTGCATGAATCTGGTCACTTAATCACGAATTGGCCCGACTTATATGATTACGACGGAAGTTCAGAGGGCTCGGTCGCCAGTTTTGGTGTAATGGGATATGGCGCAATAGGGCAAACAAACCGGTTTAAACCAACCCCACCAGTCGCACATTTTCGAGCAATCGCAGGATGGGACACTGTCACAGAGTTAAACCCAGCAATTAATGCAAATGCACCAAAAGGCATACTGAGCCATACTTCAGGTTCTAATGCGTCGTACAAATGGACAAACCCAAGTAACCGCAATGAAGCGTTTTATATCGAAGCCATTCATAAAAGCGGGCAGAACTCAGAACAACCTGATCAAGGCCTAGCAATTTGGCACGTTGACAGCTCGGGTAGCAACTCAAATGAATGGAAACCCTATATTCAAATGGAACACGCTGATGGTAATCGCGATCCTGAATACAAGCGCAATCGTGGCGATAGTTCAGACTTATTTGATTATGCAGGAGAGTTTTCAAACACCTTGCCCAACGCACAAACTTCGCGCGGCACTAATGCATTGTGGTGGAATGGCAGTGATTCGGGTTTAAAAATTTCGAATATCAGCAGCCCTGCACAAACAATTAGTTTTACAGTTAACGGCCAAATTATCGACCCGCCTAAAGGCACCGTTTACACGGGCAACTTAGCTGATAAACAACAGGCCATAGAACCAAATGGCAGTTGGTTTCAGTATGGTGGCGGTTCAATTAGCTTAAAGCTAACTGGCCCAAACACCGCAGATTTTGATTTGAAAATAGAGCGTTGGCAGGGCGGAAGATGGCAGCAAGTAGCTATCTCTGAAACGCAAACATCAACAGAGTCAATTAGCTATCAAGCGAGCTCAGGCTATTATCGATATATTGTCTATTCGTATTCTGGCGCCGGCGACTATCGTTTAGAAGAGATTAGATAACCATACCCACTTTCGGTGCTAATATGCTGGTAGCACCGACTTTACGTCGGGTTTTAGTTCTCAAAGAAAACGCGAAATAAATTCGCTGCTACCGGGGTTGTTTAGCTCGGTAGCACCGACTTTACGTCGGGTAAGCGTTACTCACATAAGACGCGAAATAAATTCGCTGCTACCGGGTGTTTAGCTCGGTAGCACCGACTTTACGTCGGGTTTTAGTTCTCTAAGAATACGCGAAATGAATTCGCTGCTACCGGAGTCGTTTAGCACAGTAGCACCGACTTTACGTCGGGTTTTAGTTCTCAAAGAAAACGCGAAATGAATTCGCTGCTACATGGGTTGTTTAGCTCGGTAGCACCGACTTTATGTCGGGTTTTAGTTCTCAAAGAAAACGCGAAATGAATTCGTTGCTACATGGGTTGTTTAGTTCGGTAGCACCGACTTTACGTCGGGTTCTAGTTCTCAAAGAAAACGTAAAATGAATTCGCTGCTACATGGGTTGTTTAGCTCGGTAGCACCGACTTTAAGACGGGTTATCGTTTTCAAAGAATACGCGAAATAAATTCGCTGCTACTGGGGTTGTTTAACTCGGTAGCACCGACTTTATGTCGGGTAAAATCTTATCAATGAAAATCAAAATAACCTTATAGCAAACCCTCCCTGTAAACACTCAAAAACAAAACGCACTAGTCTGATGAGTAATTCATTTGTACCCGCTTCCTTGCGAAAGGCATTTTTATAAACAACATTTATATTAATGAGCTGTAGAGGAGAATTTTATGCTAAGCGCTGCATTTATAGATTTTGACAACCTTTATGGTTGCTATATTAATGAAATTTCTCGTGATTTCTCTTCAGAATTACTCATCGAAGTTTTTAAAAAGCTTGAGTTAAGCGCGCCTATTTCGATAAAGCGAGTTTATATTAACTGCGCTATGTTCAGCAAATATGCTAAAGAGCTCAAAAAAGCAGGCTTTGAAATAATAGATTGTCCTCCGCTCACATACCACGGAAAAACCGCAGCTGATCAGAAACTTGTCATTGATGCTATGAAATTGCTTTTATCAGACGCTCGATTGAGTGAACTTTATGTCCTAAGCGCTGATGCTGATTTTACCCCGTTGGTAAATGAAGCAAGTGATAAAGGTGTAAAAAGCACAATTGGCTATTTCGGCAGAAAAGTGAGTGAGTGCTATCTGTTATCTGCTAGTCGAAGTCTAAAGCTAGATAAATTACTGAATGATTCTGCGGCAAAAGTAGATGTCATTCATAGTCAGCATCTCGGAGATGCGCTGGCATACATTATTCAGTTAATCGAGCAAGGTAAGCCTGTTCACATTAACGAGTTTATGCACACTCCTTTATTCAAAGGGATCTCAAATAACCTTCCTCGGTATGGTTTCAAAAAGTTTGGTGATTTTATAAAAGCACTCCCGCTCGACGACATTAAGTATCACAGTGGCTACTTATATGATCCAAGCGAATATAGTTTAAAGGGGAGCTACCCAAACGTTGTAATTAGCAAGACGAGCCAAGCAATTCAGACAGTGCAAACAAACCTTCAATGTGGCACCCAAAAAATAAAACCCAAACTAACTACGCCCGTAAAAAAGTCTGTGAGTTTAATCAGAATTTTATTTAAAAAGCTTAAATCAATTACGGGTTTACCTACGACCAATTTGTCATTGATGAATCGCTTGTTTACCTCTCTTGAGAAGGGCTTAAAGAAGCAATGCTTTAAAACCCGAAGGCTTGTGCAGTTCGTAGCACAAAGACTTGATAGCGAGCTGACATTTAATCAAATCGAAAGTGTGATCATACGGATCAGAGGGTCAGGGCATCAGCTCTCATACAATGACGATGCACAAAGTTTAGCAATTGCATTTAGCCGATTTGTGTTCAAGAAATGCCAATTAAATGCAGTGAGTCTAACTTCAAAAGAAAGAAGTTTAATTCAGCGCTGGATAAACCATTTGTCGACGCGTTAATTTAGGAGCTTCTATAATGTTTAAGCGACCCAGAAAGCCGCATGATTATTTGACGCGCTCGAAAAATCGCTGGCAGTCAAACTCAATTTATAAACCGCGCACCAGTAACAGGCGTCTTTTTAACCTATTAAAGAGGCTCCTCAAATACAGAGTAGTATTTTTTCTATTCACAATAATCATTACTTTTACAACTTACACCGTGTTTCACAAAATTGACCAGTCGCTATTTTTGAAAGATTTACTCGGCGAGCAGCTTGTTGAAAAGATAAAACAGCAGCAAAAATATCTGAGTAAATTGCAAAAAAGTTTTGATTTACACAGTTATTTTGGTGAAACCGTTTTTTCTTTAGTGAATGAGGATAAGTCAGCCGAAGAAATTGTGACTGACAATTTGAAAAGCAGTGTTGCAGACAATATTGATGATATAACTGGCGTTATTAGTGTTGTAGAACATTTATCGCTATTTATTCACGAACAAAACATCGGAGAATCAAGCTTCAATTTAATAGAATTTAAAGGCTTAACCAGTCAACTAAACGAAGGGGTTAACAAGTTACAACCAATCGCAAATCAATATATTGATAGTGGACAGGCTCAATTCAACAGCTTACAACTTCAAGCACATCTACAAAAGATTAAAGAGTCAACACAACCTGTTACCAAAGCTTACATTGCTAAAGTAGACGAGCAATTGCAAGTGTATCTATTAGAGCTAGAAAATTTAAAAGCGGTGTTAAGTAATACATTGAAAGCAAAGGAGTCGAAATGAATAAAACAACATTAAAGCTTGAATCAATCATATTGACTTCTACTATTACTGCTTGTGTCACGTTATTTGTAATTGGCAACTTAGTTACTTTTATTAACGTTGAGCAAAATGTCTCGAAGCAAAACAAACTCCGACCTTTTCTTTTAAATTTGCAACATCATTTTAGCCATCACGGGTTTACTAATTTAGGCGCTAAGCTACGTCATTACATAAATGAAAAACCAAGTCAGGAAATACCTGCAAAGCCCTATAACGATTTTGAAGTTACATTTAGAAATATAGAAGATACAGATTCCACAAAAGCAATCGAACAAAACAGTCGGGGAAGTATAAAACCTGAGTCGAATAGTGATGACACAGACTTTTCTCTTAAAGACAGTGTTTACGTCAAGGGGTTTATTCGTGGCTGCAATAAAAATGTTCCTTGGCAACCAATTACAGCAGGTAGTAAAGCTAAGGGAAGTATAACTTTTGTTGGTGATATACCTGATGTACAAAAGCAAATTATTCGTGAGGGTATTAAAAAAAATCTAAGAAGGGTTTTCAGTTATTTTCACTTCAGAGGTATTAAACTTACTTATGTCACTGAGATAGAGATGCAGATTTTTGCCGACTATGAAGAGTATCAAAATGCTTTGCGAGCGCACGGTATAACTATCAGAAATATTGAAGGAACAAAAACAAATGGAGTGTATTCCCCTTATCATAATAAGTCTTTTATTATTATGCGTCATGATGATAACAAGACAATAAATTCTGCAGCACACGAAGCAATTCACACTATTTTGTATACCAACTTTGGTCTTTTAAATACCACCATAAATGAAGGACTCGCAACTTATCTAAGTGCAGTTCGAAGAAATAAAAATAGTGCTAGGTGGGTAAATTCGGTTAATTGGCTTGATAAGGTGCAAGAAGACAAAATGCCATTAGGCTTTTACGAATTATTTAGTAAAGATAGTCATCAATGGAGGGCAAAAGATGTACTACATCATTATGCGAGCAGTTGGGTGTGGATGTCTTATTTATTACTCAATGACAAAACAAGCTCAATAATAATCAATGCACTTAATTACAAAGCGTACAACCGGTGCCACAAATTAGATATTGAGCAGATAACGATGGATTTGCTTTATGTTCACCCAAATATCAAAGGCGACTTTGAAAAATGGTTTCTTACAAAAACAAGAAGGTAATAAATAGATTAAAATGTGTTGTAGCACCGGCTTTACGTCGGGTTATCTGCTTATATTAAAAGCAATTTAAAATAATCAGACCAAACATGAATAACTTATTGATTCTTATCACTACTCATCTACAAAAAATTAAGCTAAATTAGCAATCAACTAAGTTACAAAGAAACTTGGTGAGCAGCAGCTATATTAAAACTGCACAGGCGTGAAACCCAACGTCACCACTCTCACACTGGTAAAGAATAAACACATGACACAACAAACGCTCGACTACTACGCTCAGAACGCCAGCGCATTCGCCAACAGCACGCTCCATATAGATATGGGCGAGTTTTACAACGCATTCTTACCGCATATACCTTCAGCAGAAGGCTGCCCGAATGGTTTAAAACCGCATATTTTAGATGCAGGCTGTGGCTCGGGCCGAGACGCACTGCATTTTAAAAAGCTTGGCTATAAAGTCACGGCATTTGATGCGGTTGCAGAACTGGCAGAAATCGCCAGCTTTCACCTAGAGCAGCCTGTTTACGTAAAAACATTTCGCCAAATTAACGACCAAAACCAATATGACGGCATTTGGTGCTGTGCAAGCTTACTGCACGTCGCGCACAGCGAATTACCCGATCGTTTCACCAAGCTTGCCAATGCGTTAAAACCAAACGGGGTGTTATACGTTAGCTTTAAGTATGGTGAAGGTGAGCGAGACATAAATGGCCGCCACTTCACTGACTTAACCGAAGAAAGCCTAAAAGCATTGATAGATGCAGAGCCACAACTAACGATTGAAAAAACATGGCAAAGCGAAGATCAAAGGCCTGAGCGCAAAGGCGAGATTTGGTTGAATGGGTTGATTAGGAAAGCATCCTAGTTAATCATTTAATGAAGCATTATTTAACTTTATTTAGTTCTAAACTCTTCAATTAATACGGAGTAAAAGCTTGGGGAATTTATCTGATAAAAGGAAATTAAGTGAATTTATTAATGAAGTTATGGAGGGGTATGGTTATAAACTACGCGAGAGAAACTCGATAGGCTGTTTATATGTAAAATTATCTTTTCCCGCTGTTTTTATAGATGTTGATTTGTATAGTAAAAATTCAGATGAATATCAATACATTGACTATACCAGTTATCAAAATAAACTGATGCATCACTATAATGGGTTATATAGATTCTTAGTTGATAATAATTCCAAGGATATTGAAAGTGAAATAAAGATATTTATTGATGAGGCGGAACTATTCCTAGGACCTGAAGAAAACACCAACTCATGTATCAGAGTTTATGGTCAAAACCGTTCTGAGTCGCATATAGACCCTACACCTCCAGAATATCACTTTACTGAATTGTTTGCAGAGGTATATGGTGAAAAGTATTTCTATGCTTTGGAGGCAGAAAGTAAATATATTGATTGCCGAGGGCATACTAGATATGTGGATTTTTTATTAAAACGTTGTAACACTTCTAACACCAAATTTCATGGTGATATAGCAATAGAACTTAATGGTGAGCGTTACCATCACCCTTTATTCACACAGAAGAAGCAATATAGGACTCAGCTCTTTAAACAAAATTCTCTAATATATGACGGGTACTTAGTTTACCGCTGGTCATTAAAAGGTATGGCGGATAAGTATAAATTCAAAGAGCAGATGCGTAACTATTTTGGTGACTCACAGTATTTTAAAAGAACGCCTCAATTTTTAGCCCAGAGAGAGTTGTCGTTTAAACTATATGAACATCAAGAAGATGCTGTAGAAAATTTAAACCATCAACGTCAACTAGGTAAAAATACCTTTTTAGTAGTATTACCAACCGGAACAGGTAAAACAGAAGTTTTTATTCAAGATTTAGCCGTTCAAATTGAAAAAAGTAACTCCAGAAGAGCACTTGCAATTGTCCCTAGCACAGCTTTAAAAAAACAATTGCAAATGCGTATATCACTTAGATTACCAAATTTATTAGTAGGTGAAGATTTTAATGACCACTCTTTGCAGTTAACTGTTCAAACGAGTGCTTATTTAATCAGACATTATCAAAATTTAAGTCAAATAGAATTTGACTATATTCTGGTTGATGAAGCTCATAAAGCAGCAGCTACTGGACTTAGAAAAGTAATAGAGTATTTTCAACCTAAAACACTCTTAGGCCTTACCGCCACAGATGAAAGATTGGATGGTCAGGAGCTTGAAGAAATATTTGGTAAGTATTCAGTAGACCTAACTTTAGAACAAGCTATCGCTAAAGGTCTTGCACCTCAGATAAGATGTTACCGCTTGGAGTCAAACATAGACTTATCGCAAGTACGGTTTAATGGTAAGGATTATGTAAAAGCGGATCTAAATAAAACTTTACTAGTTCCTTCACGAGATCAACTCATCGTAGATTTACTAAATAAATATTTCTCAACGCCCCTTTTAGAGAATCAAACTCTAAAGCAAGGTGTGATTTTTTGTACTGACATAAAGCATGCAACACGTATGGCCCAGCTCATGCAAAAAAGTGGTATTAGTGCAAAAGCAGTACATGGAAAAGATCGGGAAGGTATTGAAGCCTACCATAAACGTGAAATACGTTTTTTATGTGCTTGTGACTTATTGAATGAAGGCTGGGACGCACCCCAAACAGAAATTCTTGTCATGGCTAGGCCAACAATGTCAAAAGTGCTTTATACCCAACAGTTAGGGCGCGGAACACGCAAATATGAAGGGAAAGAAGCATTGATTGTGATAGATGTTGTAGATAGTTATGGAACTGCATTACAACCATGGTCAGTTCATAACTTATTCAATTTGACTGATTATCAACCATTTTCAGATATAATAAGAACTGAGAAAAATCTATTGAACGATGAACTTTTAGTCCTTGATAATATGTGGGAAGGAGAACGCAAAATAGAAAAAATAAATATCTTTAACTTTGAAAAAGAGTTTGGTGACTTACTCAGCGAAGAGCAACTAGCTAGAGAGTTATTTATATCCACAAGTACGGTTAAACAGTGGATAAAAAAAGGCGAAATATACCCAACAAAAACTCATCCATTTGGAAACAAAGTACTTAACTATTTTAGCCAAAATCAACTAACGGCTATAAGGAAAGAAAAAAATATTAAAGAACGAACTGAAGCAACTCGAAGAGATGATTTTTTTGAGTTCTTAGAAAAGAGAGATTACGCGTTCTCATACAAAATATTCTTCTTGTTATCATTTATTACTCTTTGTGATGAGCATGGAGAAGTAAAGCTATCTAAATTAGTTAAAAAGTATCAAAGTTATTATGTTCTTCTATTTGAAAAATATGGGAAACTGGAAAAGGCTAGGTGCCCTTTTAATGAGGAAGATAAACTGAATGATATATCTTTCGTATCACGTAATCTTATGCAAAATCCATTTGAAAAGTTCGAACGCAAACGATTTATATATCACTCTAAAGATTTAAATATAGTCGCCTTTGATCCAATACTTTGGGAGCAACTAACTCAAAGATGTATAGACAAAATAAAAAGTCAGATGACTTTTGATATTAAAGATTATTTTAAGAACGATGATATAATTTTGTCAGAGCTTTTATAGCCTGACAATGAAGTAATACCTGAATCCAGTTCATAGCCATACACTTCTTTAAAAATGGTAGGTAATGAATCATCCCAATCTGGCTCGTTAGGATCGTTTAACCATTCATGGCGCACAGCATGTAGCTCTGGGATTGTAATTAGCGCTTGACCACTTAAATGCTTTTCGAGCTTTTTTTGTAGTTGCAGTAAAACACGTAACATAAAGCGGCGATATTTAAGTAGGTATGGGCCTGTAGTGTAGTCGTCGAGTAATACTTTTTCGCCATCTTCTTTTAGAGTTTTAAACGCTAAACGGCCATTTCGGCGAATATGGTTACGGTATTTCTTTTTAAGTGCGGGTGACGTACTTCGCGACAAAATATTACGGTATTTAAGTAGGGGCTCCATCCAAGTTTCGCCGTTAGCTACTAGGCTTTCCATTGCGCGGTCTTTTGTTACTACGGTACATGTCCAACAACCAAAACGTGAGTTACCACACGATGGCGTTGTTTCGTCGATGACTAACGGGCATTCACCTTGACCAGAAGAGTCTTTGTAAAGGTTCCAAAGCAATAGGTTTTTACCACCCCATGGGTTTTCCCACTCTAGGTCGTATTTATCTATCCATTTATTACGCGGGCCGTATGGTGTTTCTTCTTGTTTTAAGTGGCATAAACGCAGGATTTTCCAAACATCATCAACATGCCATGTATCGATAGGTGTATAAATAAATGCATTTGCAAGGGTAGTATGTACGGCGAGATCAGAGCCATCAATTTTGTGCTTTTTGATTACTTGCGCACGCGACGCACTTTCTTGTGAGCGAGAGCCTAATACAACAATAACTTCATCGTATTGGCTTACTTTTTCAGTAATAAAGGTGCTTACTGGGTCAATCTTCATGCGCTCGGTACACCAACGGAAATTACGTGTTGGGGCAGGGTAGCCTTTACCTAGTAAGTTCGACCAAAAGGTTTGGTCGGTTTTTGGTGTGACCTTGTGTGCTGTAATCGGTAAGTTATCACGCTTAGCGCCATCGTTGATTGCTTTTAGCGAGTTATTTACATGGTCTACAACCACAGGTGTTTCTACTAAAGTATCTGACGCGACTACAAATACAGGTTTATGACGTTGCTCTGGCTGTAAACCTAATAGCGCCATATAAACAAGCGCCATAACAGCTGATGAATCTTTACCGCCACTGTAACCAATTACCCATGGGCGCGTATCAGCTAGGTAAACGCGTTGTGTGTCTGCAATAAATTCACGTAAATAACGACCGGAAAACTGCTCGTTCTCAATAAAATCTACGTAATCTTCTTCCAAGTCGTGTTGGTGTATTAACTTCATGCGTTGAGTAACTTGCTCTATTTTCTTGTTTTTGGGAATGGGGCTGTTTTATGCTTAATACATATTGTTGTTATAGTGTTTATTAATTTTAGTAATGAAAGTAAGCTCTGCCACGTTTTCAAATTTTAGCTCACCACGTTCACGTTTGTGCATGAGTTCGCATCCTGAAATTTATAGGCGCTTTTGAGTTTGTTTGCTGGTTAGCCAGACAGAGCTTAGTTTTTTCATTTTACAGATAAGAACTAATAAACGTTAATATCATAATACCCAAGATTTATAATTTCACCACTCCATAGCTTTAATTGTGGAACAACTCTGTAGTTGCCTTTTTGCGAAAATGAGTGTTTTGCTTGAACTATATTGGTCTTAGTTCTGCCAAACATTTCACCACCGTTAGCAAAGCCAAATTCATGAGGCCTAAATTTAGCTTCTGAGTGATCAGAGGATTTCTTCATGAAACTTAGATGTTTATCATTTCTGTCTTGAATAGAAAGTCGCAGCTCTGCAACGTTATACGTCGTCCATCTAGTTACATTTCTAATTCGAAATTCCGATGTAATAGTGCGATTAACTTTAACCTGGCGAGAAGAGACATCAAAGTCTTCGATTCTTAGACCCATTAGATATGTATTAAAGTCGCTTTTAGGTCTAAATATACCATCTTCATTTTGTTCTTCTTTAAAGCAGTTTTGCTCTTTAACTAATAACTGATTGCCATAAACTTCATCTATCCAAGCAACGTGCCCATACCTATTTTTTGAGCTTCTATCTTGTATGGCAACTGTTCCAGATTTGGGGATCTTTGAAAAAATATAACCACTCTCTCTATTTTGTGCTCGATGATGGTCCATATCCCATCTCCATGCGCTCGTTCTTTGTTCTAGGCTGTAACCCCAGTTATCTTTAGCCATCTTCCAAGCAAACCATGTACAGTTGCCGTCTACTGAATCTAGCTCTGAGCCATTTTTATTGTTGTCACAACATGGAAATGGGTTTCCTGAAGAAGTGAAATTACCGCAGCGCTCTTGGGCTTGTAATGCTTGTGAAGCAAACACAGTTGAGAAAACAGAAGATATTAAGAATGTGGTAAATAGCTTATTTGTGCGAAGCATCTTTATTTCCTTTAAAAGTTTTTAATCATCTGCCCGATTGCAGATGTTTCAAGATGTTAACCTTGAGTTTCTAAAAGTAAATTTGTACTATCCATAGCGCTCTATCTAACTCTACTTTACTGAATATAAAGGATATTATTTTGAAAAGTGCAATTGAGATACGGATAAAGGAATACATTGAAGCTCAAGGACTGACGAATCGGAGATTTGCTAAAGACGTGGGAATGGGGGAGTCAACCCTGTATAAAAAATGGCGTGAACCACAGAGTTTTACTGAATTTGAGCTACGACGTATAGCTAATGTACTTGGCATTAATTACGAACAAGCCAGTGCGTTGTGTGTCGAGGTAAAAAATAGAGACTCTATTCAAGCAGAGCAGCAAATAGAGAGTGTAAAAGGCTTTCATGGCCGCTCTGGCATTTTGTTGGTAGTTGTCGTTTTGGGAGTTGTGCTGTTAAGTGTTGTACTGCACTTATTATCTGAAATCAGATTTACTAGCAGTGAGCAGCAGTATCTACCCGAATATAGGGCGCGTTATATTGGTGCAGGGCTTGATTTGGCTCCAAGTGATTTGGGTAAAGAAACGGCATTTCATTCTTCTTTATATGATTATGAGTTTTTAGACATTACAGTTGAAACGCTCGGTGAAGATATAAGTTTAACCGGCAAAATGCGTTGGACGCTAAAGCGAGATAAGCAGCTTACAAGGTTGAGTGAGTTTTCGGCCCAAGGTAAACATTTGGGCGATACTGCGGCCTTGGTTTATACGGTTAAAGATCCGGTTGATTCGGATGTGTGGATTGGTACGGCGATGATGCATATGCCTCGCTCTGGTGATTCAAAAGGGTATTGGATGACCATTCACAACGATAAAGACCCGGTGGGAAACGGGCCATTTGCAATTGGAACGATCGATCTGATACGCCGAGAAATAAATTAGTTTTACTGAATGATATGTCAGTATTTCGGCTAACTTATTAGCATTAATTTAGCCATTTACAACTCTGATGTGTTTTTAGTTGTTGAAAATATTCAGCCGTGTAATGCTTGATTTAAGAAGTATTTATGAGGTTGGTAGATGGCTGATTCTAATGTTAAGGCTGGGTTTTCGAAAGCGTATATATTTATAGCTGTTCTACTTATCAGTAGCATTGGCATTGTTATATTCGTAACAACTTATAAACCAAAGAAAGTTAAAATTGATGTTGAAACTCAAGAGTTAGAGCTTTCTCATGAAAGGCCAGAATTTGTTGAGTATGAAGAGCCTAAACCTGTTGTAATTAAAAAACTGCCGCTGCCTAAGAAGGATAATGTTGGAAACGAGAGGTTACCGCCCAAGCACAATAATGCTGAAGCCGGAAAGCCAAAGTTAGATCCTCATGCGCCTCACCCTTGGTTAAGCGTAACTCCCTCAAGTGATGACGTTAAGGCATGCCTTGCTCTTGAACGTAAAAAGCTGCCATTTACAGAATTGTACAACCCTGAAACTAAACAAATTGAAAAATACTATGACTTTGAATTACCGGTAGAAATTCTCGTAGTAGAAGATGGAAGTTTTAGGAATTTACATACACATTTTGATCAAGGCATTGCAAAACAGATTGAGTCAGTGGTCAATAAGACTATTCAACGTATGTTCACAGACTATATCAGGGTACTTGGAGGTCATAGTTTATATGTTGCTGAGATCAAACTTTGGATTGCTGCAACTGATTCAGACTATGCAGATATTCTGACTAAGATAGGTGCAGAAGATCATATTGAAACTAGTGCAGGCTTGTATTCACCAACAAAGCATCTAGCCATTTCACGGACTCGTCTTGATTATCGAGGTCAAATTGATCTAACGTCATTCCTGGGAACTATAGCGCATGAAACTGCACATGCATTTAACTTTATTCAATTTGGTTATATGAATAGGTGGTCAACAGAGGGTATTGCTGAATATTATGAGTATCAGTTTAAAACTAGATATCCTGGCTATTTTATGAGTCAAAAAGAGTGGGATGATGCAACTGGTTTAGTTTATTATCCATTAGAATTTGACAAATTACTTACTGAAAACGAAAGTTGGAAAGATGAAAATAGAGGCCTACTCTATGCTTCAGCTCATGCATATATCGATTACTTTCAGAAAGACAGGCCTGATTTATTAAAACAAATCTTAGACTTTGAACAGCGACAACTTTGCCGACCTGCCCGACGTGCGAAAGTTGCAGCGATTGTAGATCCACATAATATGCTATTTTCTGATATCCAAACAAGGCATGAACGTTTAATGAGAGATTACGAGGTTATGACCGAAAAATTGAAAAGTAATAATCAGTAGAAAATTAAATTAATCGTACGTTTTTTGTTAAAAAAGCCTTACCAAATGAATTGGTAAGGCTATAACTAAGTAGCTTATCTGCTCTAAGAGCACAGATGTTGTAATACAACATCAACTTAGTGGGTGAACGACAGTGTTACCCGCTTTTATTCATCCATTCATAAAAGCCCTGTTAGTGTGTCTAAAATTGGATTACTAAGCAATTACACCACCTTACAGCTGTTACATTTGTAAAAGTTGCGCTTATTCAAGATTATTGCAAATAAATTATTGATATAAAAACTGATAATTATTATCATTTTGTTTCTTGTGTTTTTTCTTGGATTGTCATGCGCTTAGTTTTTGATACCCACAAAATAGAAGTGATGAATAGAACGTTACTTGCTGTGATTGGTGGCTCTGCTTTTTCGATTTTGTTGTGTTTATGCGTGTCGTTTTTACTCCCAATTGAGAAAATGCATGCAGTTGCATGGTCGACCATGCTGGTATTTATTGTTTTTCCAGCTGTAGTTATGTGGTCTTTCGGGGTGAATAATCTTAAAAAAGCCGCGAGTTTTCTTTCTATCTTAATTATCTTTTTAGGCGCTATTAGTTGGTTGCTTTTAAATTTAGGTAACCCATTATGAAAAGCGCATTTAGACAATCAATGGCCTGGTTGCATACTTGGGTTGGACTGTTATTAAGTTGGGTGCTGTTTTTTATCTTTTTGACTGGCACTGTTGGCTATTTTGATGATGAACTCGACGATTGGATGACGCCTCAAACACCTACATTTTATGCAACTGCTGATGATTCATTGCCTGTACTTGAACAGTTTTTAGCGACTAAGGGTGCTGATTTAAAAAACTATTCAGTCAGCTTTCCTGTTGATAGAACGCAGCCGTTTTTGACGATTTCTTACCGTGATGCAGATAACAAGCGCCAACGCATAAAGTTAAATCCTTATACTGGTGAGGAGTTAAACCCACGTGCGACGGCTGGTGGACAAACACTTTATAGAATGCATTATCGACTTAGGTATATACCCACAAAAATTGCTTATTATATTGTCGGTGTTGCGACCATGTTTATGTTCTTGGCTTTGATCACAGGTGTGGTGATCCACAAGAAGATCTTCAAAGAATTCTTCACTTTCAGACGTGGTAAGAAGCCAACAGCATGGTTAGATGGACATAATTTGATGAGCGTAATGTCGTTACCTTTTCATTTCATGATCACTTTTACGGGCTTTTTGTTACTTCTTTATACTCTGATGCCACTCATAATGAACGCGCATTATGGTGAGGAAAAAGGAGGCAGAGATGCGTTTTTTAAAGAGTATTTCAGTCGTACGAGCGTGAAAGCGTCAGGTGTAAGTGAACCTTCGTTAGAGTTAAAAACGTTATTAGAACGTGCTGATGCAGAGATAGCTGGTAAGCCTATAGCCTGGTTTTCTGTGTCGAATGTAGGCGATAATAATGCCATTTTCGAAGCTGGCAGCACGCACAAAAACTTGAGTGATAGTCGGGATAAATGGGTATTTGATGCAAATACTGGTGAACTAATCAAAGCGCAAATAGGTCATGAATCTTCAAAGTCATTCTACTATGTACTCCGCTCTTTGCACGAAGGCTTGTTTGCGTCAACGTCTCTCAGATGGCTTTACTTTTTAACAGGTTTACTGGGTACTGGCATGATTGCCTCTGGTATGGTGCTATGGACTGTAAAGAGAAGGACTAAAGCCCAAAAAAATGGCGGTGGTAGTTTTGGCTATCGGTTTACTGAAGGACTCAATTTAGCTTTTTTGTTAGGTTTACCTGCAGGTATTGCTATGTATTTGATTGCTAATAGGGTATTGCCAACCGAATTATCTGAACGTGCGATGTGGGAAGTGAACTCGCTATTTATTACTTTCTCAGCGTTTATTTTAGTTGCAATTTCAAAGGCTATTGCCAAAAAAGCGGATAACGCTTGGGTAAGCTTAACTTTCTTGACGGGCTTTTTGTACGCTTTAGTGCCAATAGTGAATGCTATTACTACGGAGCACAATTTACTGTTTAGTCTACTTAATCAAAATTGGGTATTTGTTGGGGTAGATGCAGTTTGTATCGCCGTTGCAATGGCATGTTTTGTCTTAGGTAACTATCTACATAAAATATTCAATGTAAAAATTAATCAACAAGAACACTCAGCAGGCCCTGATTTTAAAAGAGGTCATGCATCATGATTATACTTTTATCGATGTTAATTATGTTTCATGCTTTGCTTTGTTTATTGCTTGCAATGCCGAAGTACAATAAACAAATCTCAAATTTTCCCAAAAGAAACAATAAACTAGAATCTAGCTTTAGACATGCAGGTTATGTACTGCTGGCAATCAGTGTTGCGCTATTAGTTTTTGATAATGGAGTCGGTGTTGGTATTGCATGGGTGTGCGCCTTACTCACATTTTTAGGCAGTCTCGTGAGTGTGATGTTTGCATTTAACCCGACAAATACTGCGTCTAGTTTAATATGGTTACCAAAAAAGATTTTTGGTGTCATTTCGTCTAGTTCGGCTTATTTCTACTTAGTAGGTTACGGGGTTTTTGCTGCAAGCTTAACCATACGCTTATAAAGCGCTTATCTTTAGGTTTCACTAACGTTATTGATAATTTTTTGACGAGAGCACTATGAAATTATTAATAGTACACTCAATTTAACATAATTTAAATTTGAGTGTTCTAGTGTTTCTGTTTTCCTGAGTGATTTCTGAGTATGCAACATAATTCATTTACATAGATTTGCTTTTGAGTGTATCAAAGTATGAATAACTGATTGATATGCAATATTTTAAATTTATAATAATGCTGCTTAGTTAAAAAGGTGGTGTGATTTTGTTAGATGCTAATATTACTCAGGTTAAATTTGCAGACTGGTTGCTTTTAACAAGAAGTTGTAGCTTAGTCAGCGATGGTACAACACAAGAGCTAACGCCGCTTAACTATAAAATTCTCTGTTATTTCATTTTGAATCCTAATCGTATCGTTTCACGAGATGAGTTCATCAGTAGTGTCTGGGAAAACCACTATGTGGATGATAACGCAATTAATAAAGCTATATCAGACTTAAGAAGGATCCTAAAATCTTCTGATAGTGCACAAATTTTAATTAAAACGCATTACAAAAAAGGGTATAGCTTTGTCGGAGATGTGGAGTTTGTCAGAGAAACAAAAGTCGATGATGAAGATAAACGTTTAAATCAGCTATCAGAAGAAAATGCACAACAAGATCATCATATTGAACCCATTTTAACTTCATACAAACAAGAGAAGACTGCAAGCGCGCAAATAAAGTTTTTTCAAATTTTTTCCACTCAGTTTTTTCTATCAATTCTAGTAATTTTTATATGTGTTTCAGCAGGCAGTTTTTGGTATCTAAAAGAGCCTGAGTCCATTCAGTTCGAATCAAAAAAACTCTCAATTTCGGATGATAGTATTTATTTTTCTCTTAGTCCTTCTCCCTCAAATGAAAAACTAGCGGTAACAAAAGAAAATGTGAAAACGGGGATTGATGAAATATTTCTCATCGATTTAGATACGCATAAAAACACCAAAATCATTTCTGAGCAACACGACAGCTATCCAATTGGTTGGGCTTCAAACAGTAATAGTATCTACTATCAAATTATCAATAACGCTATGAAAGTTTGTGAAATTTGGCGTGCTGATTTTAAAGTAAGTAATGAAATTTCTTTTAAAGAAAAGGTTTTAGACTGTGACTCGCAATATATCTTGAGTATGGTGACGGATGAGCAGCACAATAGAATAATTTATACAAAATTTGGTTATCGAAATGTACCTAGTTTGTCAGCGCTAGTTGCGAGAAACTTAGAAACAGGTGAAGAGTTTCAAGTTACCTCACCAAATATTGACTCTTACGGAGATAGATTTGTATCACTTTCTCCCAACAAAGAAAAAATAGCCTTCGTAAGAAGGCAAACAGGGATCAGTCAAATACACATTGCCAACCCAGATGGAAGCATGCAAAGAAAAGTACATGAGTCTAATGAAAGGATAAATAGAGTTGAGTGGGATAACGACTCACAATTACTCTTATGGTACGAGATAAAGTCACGACAACTGTTTTCTTATGATGTGAATTTAGCTTCATTGAGTAAAACAGCAGTTTCATCGAGAAACTACAGCAATATTGTTGTGAGCAGTGATTCGTTCATTGCAACTACTAAGTCTTCAGATGCTGACATTTATACTTATAACACGATTGCCAACACATTTGAGCAGATAACCGACACGAGAAATAATGAATTTTCACCCATGTCTAGTGATAACGGGTTCTATTTTTTCAGTGAAAATGAAGGTTTAAAACTAAACACTTATTCCAATGGAGAATTAACGGTATTAGCTGAAGCTTTGGATATGGATAGCCTCGTTGGGGGGGATTTTAATAAGAGTAATGGGTTAATGGCTTTACATCAAAGGGATCAAGTTGTTCTATTTAGACCTGATGATAAGAAAGAGGTAGATAGGTTTAAACTAGACAATCAAGTAGTGCACTTAGCATGGTTAAATATGACAAAACTTTTACTCATATTGGAAGGCAACCAAAGTGAACAACATATTTGGACATTAGATTTAGAGTCCGAAAAACTTCAAAAAATTATTCATCATGATGCTCGTCGAGTTTTTAAATCATCTTCTAATAAAATCATTTATCAAGATTTTTACAATAACCTTCACATATTTGATCCTGCCGAGGGGACTTCACAACTTCTACTTTCTTTGAAGGGTTATCCATATATAAACTGGCGTTATTTGGATAATCATATCTACTATTCAACGGGAAAAAACCTTATAAAATACTCTTTAGAGACACGAAAAGAGACAGTTGTGTTTAATAAGTTCTCAGAAAGTGATAGTTATATTTTTGATTTTTCGATTGTTAAAAAGTCAGACTTTGAAAAAATTATCCTTCAAATTCATAAGTTAATGAGTAACGAGGTTGTTTTACTTGAGCGTGCGAAATAGTTACTGAAATGTGAGCTTGCTCTATCAGGTATTTGTAACTAATCCCTCATGACAATTTTCATAATCCCTCGCTATTATGTACTCAGCTTTTAAAGCTTGCTCGTGTTTGAATGCAGTTATATTTAAACATTTTAAATAAACTTAATTCTTCATTTTTATCAATAATGAGGCGAACTATGTTCTTAGCCATTAATAAGAAAAAACTCAAAGAGCTCTCTAATACCAAGCTTACGTATTTACAAACGGCTGCAATAAACGGCGGTGAAGTTGCTAATTCAAACCAAGACACACTAAGACCTTCTAAAACTTCTGGTTTTAAGTGTGTTGTTGAGCCATTACCAGGTAAAGCCGCTCCTAGTACTTCAGTATGCTTTTAGTTTTTTAAGTCAAGGAAAGGTTGAAGTAATCAAGGAAAGGTTGAAGTAATCAAGGAAAGGTTAGAGCAATCAAGGAAAGGTTAGAGCAATCAAGGAAAGGTTAGAGCAATCAAGGAAAGGTTAGAGCAATCAAGGAAAGGTTAGAGCAATCAAGGAAAGGTT
>NZ_JBWVBR010000034.1:0-22719 GCF_056629255.1 Pseudoalteromonas sp. NFXS53
TACTGCTTACTGCTTACTGCTTACTGCTTACTGCTTACTGCTTACTGCTTACTGCTTACTGCTTACTGCTTACTGCTCTAAAACTAACTCCATTCACAAGTAAACTCTTCCTGCATTGCATGCTCTAACAATTGCTTATACTGCTTATTTACCGGTGCGGTGATCAGGCGTTTTAGTTCCTCTCCGGTTTGAGTCAGTTTATAATAACTTAAGACCAACTCATTGCTCTTGGCTGTCAGCGTTAATTTTTGACCTTGAAAGCTTAAACTAAAACTCTGCCCTTGCTTTAGGCTAGGCGATTCTATTTCTTTTCTGTACATTAAACCAATATCCATCAAAGTGAGAATATTGGGAAAGCTCAAGCCTGATTGGGCTAAGTTAATTGACTCTTTATTCCCTTTACGTAAAAGGTCAAAGAAAGACGGCTTTTTATAGTAGCCCAGCATAATAAGGTAGCTTCCTTCATACTCAACAAAACCGCATAAAGGCGCGCATTTTTGTAATGCGTTGGCTTCTTTTTGGGTCATTTGCTTAAGTGTTTGTAGGCTTTTTATTGAAAATGTGCCAGGAGATAGGGTTTCACCTACCAAAATTTTAGCCCATAAAGTTTGCATAGCCTGGTTGGTAATGTCTTCGGCAAGCGCAATAAAATGTTCGAGCCAGTCGGGATCTGGGCGACCCTTGCTGATCACATCTGGGCATAAACTTAAGGCGCCAGCCATAATGGCTTCAATATTAATTTGTCGTTGTACTTTTTGCAGCTGCTGCCTTTTGAGTGCGCGTTTGAGTGCAGAATTATTCGATTGCACAGAGTACTCGACGGTGCGCTTTCCTTGTGCTGAGTATTCAGGTTGGTCGGACGTTTTTTTAAAAGACGCTTTCTTTACCATTGGGTAACCAAGCTTCTCTTCAATCAGTAAAGCGAGACTTGCTTTAGTATTCGCCTTTTTTACCGTCATTGCATGTCCTTATCTGCAAGTTGAATATGTGAACGTAAATTATTTACGCTGGAAGTAAACATTTTATCGACAAGTGAGCGAATATATAAAACAATAATGCCCCCACTCACCGTAGAATGAATGGTGCCTTTCAATGAGTGGCTTATGGTTAACACATTATCGTTGTGAGTGAGTTTTAAGTTTCCAAGCAATGCATGCTCATTATTGATCAAGATAGAGTACTGTAGGTGGCTTTGAGATACTTCAGTAATAGTAATCTCAATATCAGCGCTCGAGGTTTGTAAAAATACATTTGCGCCTAAGGTGTTGCTTGGAGATGAAACATCAATACTGAGTTTTGGACTGAACTTATCCCATGCCATAAGCTGAGGCCAGTGTTTCAAGTCAAATAGGAGAGGTCTTATTTGTTCCTCAGAGCCTCTGAGGTCACTTGCTTGCTGAATACTAAAATGCCGTGGTAAAAACACCAATACCAGAAGCACAAGCACCATAGTTAGCAAGCTAAACTTTAACGTTTTGGCACGAATAGAAATAACCGCACTCCTCAAATGATATTGGCTAGTTTTACTTTTATTTCGATAAGATAGTCTATACTAATTCAATGACCTAAATAAATAAGTTGCAATTAAGCAATTGATGTTGAAGTCATTAGGGTTTACCTCAGCTAACAATTAAGATATACCTTAAAGCAAGCGAACATACCCACTTCATTTACGTTTTATTAAAAATAATAAAACTTTAACTAAAGCGGTAGAAGTTGAAGGAATTTGAATGGCGTCTGAGCAAGATGACTTTTTGTTTTTAGATCATGAAGATGATACACCAGATAATAATCAGCCTCAGAGTTTCTGGGACATTCTGGTTGTTGATGATGATCCTGAAATACACTCTGTAACCAAACTTGCTTTATCTGGCGTTGAGTTTTGGGGCAAGGCGCTGCGCTTTCATCATGCTTATTCGGGTGAGGAGGCGATTCACGAGTTAATCCATAATCCTGAAATATGCTTGTTACTGCTTGATGTGGTGATGGAGTCAGATGACGCTGGTCTTAAAGTTGTCAAAAAAGTTCGAGACGATCTCGATAATCATAATGTTCGAATTATTCTAAGAACGGGCCAGCCAGGGCATGCGCCTGAAGAGCAAGTTATTCGAGAATACGACATCAATGACTACAAAATGAAAACTGAGCTTACGCGAAGTAAGCTAGTGACGTCATTAATGACTGCTTTGCGTTCGTTTCAACAAATATGTGAGCTTCAGGCCCAAAGTGAAGGTTTAACAAATATTTTAAGTGCCTCCAATGCGATTTTAGGGCACAACAACATCAGTGGCTTTAGTCAGGCAGTGGTGATGCAGTTGGCTAATATTTTAGCGAATGACGCCAATGGCTTTGTGTGTGCTCAAGTTTCAGGTACTAATTCATTGGTTTTGTTAGGTGGTACAACGCAATATCACGAATTCATAGGGCAAGGTGTTGAACAACTCGATAATGGCCGTGCGATTATGCAGGTCAAAACTTGTATTGAGCAGCAATGTCATCAACAGACCGAGCATGATCTCACGCTATTCTTAGAAAAAAACAATGAACAGGCAGCGATTTTTATTGAACTCGCTTTGCCTCCGATGCCGCGGCAAATTCAGTTTGCTGAGATCTTCTTAGCAAACGTCAGTGTGGGTTTAGATAACATAAAGTTATTTAGCCAAATCAGAGAAGTCGCATATAAAGATCCCTTAACAAAGTTAGCAAATCGCACTAGCTTTGTAGAGCATTTAGAGAAAACCCCTTGTGACGAAGGTTTATCTCTAATTTTGTTAGACATTGCTCAGTTCTCAGATATCAATAATGGCTTAGGGCAAGAAGTGGGCAATCAGTTATTGATGGCTGTCATGCAACGTCTAGAGCAAGATATTCCTAACGCAAAAGCCTTAGCTAGAATTGGCGCTGACGTTTTTGCGTTTTTACTTCCGACCAGCTCTTTTAATGAAGAGTTACTCGTTGATGCGCTTACAATTCCTTATCAGTTGAAAGAGCATTTATTGTCTATTCACTTTCATATTGGCTTATGTAAATGTGAAGACTTCAGTGACACTGGTCTAGAAACCTTAAAGAAAGGTTACATAGCGCTTAACCAAGCAAAGCAGAGTCATAAGGTTTTTGATTGGTATACATCAGACTTAGAAGAAAAAATGGCATGGCGTCTAGGTTTGATCAGGCAATTAAGAAGTGATTTCGAACAATATAAACTAGAAGTCTGGTATCAGCCGCAATTTTCTCTAAAAACGCAGCAAATTATAGGTTGTGAGGCTTTATTACGTTGGCCATCGGGGAATGGTCGCTATATTTCTCCTGCTATTTTTGTGCCGCTAGCTGAAAGCTCAGGTTTGATCGTTGAAATAGGACAATGGGTACTTGAGCAAGCTTGTCAGCAGCAAAAACGCTTTGCTCAGTTAGGGCTTGATATTTGTGTCGCTGTAAACGTGTCGGTGCCTCAATTTAAAACGCCCGATTACGCTAAAACAGTGATGAATACACTTGAGCAATATCAGGTACCAAGTAGCAAGATTGAGCTTGAGGTGACTGAAAGTGTGGTAATGGACGAAATAGGAAGCGTCATCGATACCTTAGACGAATTAAAACGTTATGGTATTGAAGTGGCCATCGATGATTTTGGTACCGGTTTTTCTTCGCTAAGCTATTTACAGAAGTTGCCTTTATCTCGTCTCAAAATCGACAGAGCTTTCATTAAAGACATTCCTGAGAGCGATACTGGCGCGATCGCAGAGTTAATCGTTTCCCTTGGTAAAAATCTCGGTTTAAAAACCATTGCAGAAGGTGTTGAAACACAAGTTCAATTAGAGCGTTTGCAGCAAATGGGCTGTGATGAAATTCAAGGATTCTTACTTGCTAAGCCAATGCCGGTTGATGAACTGATGGTGTTTGCTCAGAGTAAGCTAGGCTCTTAGTTATTACTTTCAACGCTTATTTTTAAATTATCGAGAAAAATTAAAGGATGCAGTTTTAATGTAGGTCGTCATTTATGGCGACAATATTAACTGTTTTAGTAAGCTACAACCGATTTATGATTTAAATACAAGTAAATAATAGTTTTTAGGTTCTAAAAAAGGCATTGGTTATTTGGAGTATACGCTTGAAGGTGGTCACTCATGGCGACAGAAGAACAGAGCAATACTTTAATGAAGTTTAAAATGAAAAGATGAAAACCCGGAATTTAAAAATAAGATTTCTGGTACGAAAAGACAAAAGAGAAGATGGGGCGACTGATGGGGCTCGAACCCACGACAACCGGAATCACAATCCAGGGCTCTACCAACTGAGCTACAGCCGCCGCAATACCACCTTGTTTGGTGTGGCGCGCATAATACATAAAAAAACTCGGCTTGCAAAGCATAAATTCGATTTTATTTAGATTTAATGAAAAAGTATTTTTTCATAAAGGTAAAGTTCATATTCAGCATGTATAATGCGCAAAAAATCACTCATCAAAAAATTAAGGAGAGTGCATGGACGTTCTAATCAACTGGATCAACGAAAATTCAGATCTAATTACTCACTATATTTTGCAAGGCATTTTAGCCATCGTAATTCTACTATTAGGATTAAAGGTCGCTAAGTTCTTTGGTAATTTAACCGAGAAAGCATTTGCAAAAAGAAAAATTGATAAAGCGGTTGCTGGCTTTATCTCAAATATTGTCTATGCGCTGGTATTCGCTGCGACGGTATTAATGGCCTTATCGCAAGTTGGTATCGAAACAACATCGTTCGTTGCCATCTTAGGTGCTGCAGGTTTAGCCGTAGGTTTGGCGCTTCAAGGCTCTTTATCGAATTTTGCTTCTGGTGTATTAATTATCATTCTTCGCCCGTTCAAGTCGGGTGATTATATTGAAGCAGGCGGCAAAGCGGGTAGCGTTGAACGCATAGAGATATTTGCGACAGAATTACGCACTCCAGATAATAAAGTCATCATCATGCCTAACTCAGCAATCATGGGTGGCGCGATTGTTAATTACTCTCGCCAAAAAACTCGCCGTATCGATTTAGTTATCGGTGTGAGTTATGACGCTGATCTTCGCCAAGCAAAAGAAGTATTAAATAGTGTACTAGACAAAGAATCTCGCATATTAAAAGAACCAGCCTATACTGTTGCTGTTTCTGAATTAGCTGATTCAAGCGTAAACTTTGTTGTTAGACCTTGGGTTAACACAACAGAGTATTGGCCAACTTACTTTGCCTTGGTCGAAAACATTAAAATCGCGTTAGACGAAGCTAATATTGCTATCCCATATCCACAAATGGATGTTCACCTACATAAAGATTAATTACAGGGTAATCTATAAATGAAATTAAAACTTTTATCTCTTTGCGTTATTGCAGCAACCTCTTTTCAAAGTTTCGCAGAAGAAGCGAAAGAGCAGAAAACATGGGATGTAACAAGTGAAGTAGGTGCGATTATCACCAGTGGTAACACCTCAACTACTACACTTAAAGGTGGCATCAAAGCAAAGCATCATTTAGAGAGCTGGAACAACGAGTACAAGCTAGACGGTATCTATAAAGAGGATGAAATTGAAAATGATGAAGGCGTGCGTGAGAAAAAGCGTACTAATGAAAAGTATTCAGCATCTGCACAAGGTAACTATAAGTTAAATGAAGATCATAGCCACTTATTCGTCTATGGTTCGTATGACTCAGATTACTTTGGTGCATACCGTAATGAAGCTGTACTTTCTGTAGGTTATGGCTTACGTTTACTTAATCGTAGCGATATGTATTTAAATGCTGAGATTGGTCCTGGTATTAAGCGCTTTGAACACCAAGAGGATAGCTCTGAACTTGATGAAAATGGTTTTTCACTAGCTGGAGAAACAGAGAGTGAAGCAATTGGCGTTGCGAAGTTAGACTATAACTGGCAGATTTCAGATAACGCACGCTTCACTCAATTAGTTGCAGTTGAATATGGTGATACAAATACAAAAACGGTATCTGAATCTGCACTATTGACAAAAATCAACGGCTCACTACAGATGAAATTTGCTTATAACATCACGCATAACTCAGATGTAAGTGATGATAAAGAAAATACAGATACTGAAACGTCTTTAACATTAGTTTACAGCTTTTAACAGAGCATTGTCGTAAACTTGTAATATAGACAAAAAAAGGGGCGCTAGCCCCTTTTTCTATGTATGGTAATTCGTGTAGAATATGCAATCTTTTTGGCCATAGCTTATAGGATTTAAGTTTGAATATGTTTTTTAAACGTGTTTTTGTATTGATTTTAATGCTTTTTTCAAGCATTTCACTGGCATTTACACCAACCCAAGCACAAATTGAACAGTTTAAAAAATTGCCAAGAGCTCAGCAAGAAGCACTTGCGAAGCAATATGGCATCAATTTATCTTCTTTAGGTAATAGCTCTAAGCTATCTCAAGCATCGACTCAAGAAAATCAGTCTGTGAATGAGCGTGAGGGGACTGAAAAAAAGAACGGAATCGAGCGCTTAAATCCGACTGATAAACCTCTGAAGCCGTTTGGTTATGAGCTTTTTTCTGGTAGCCCGACTACTTTCGCTCCACCGGAAAACGCATCAGTAACAGATGCCTATGTGTTAGGTCGAGGTGATCTGGTAACTGTTGCTTTCTATGGTAAAGAAAGTGTTTCTCACACTTTAAAAATAGACAATGAAGGGCGTTTATTGATCCCTAACTTTTCACCAGAGCAAGTTGCTGGCCTAAAATATGGTGAATTCAAAAAGCTAATTCAAAATAAAATCAAAAAAGAAGCAATTGGTTTAAATGTGCTCGTTTCAATGTCTCAATTAAATCCAATGCGCATTTTGGTTGTCGGCGAAGCTTACAAGCCTGGCAGCTTTATGGTTTCGCCACTATCTACTGTAACTCATGCTTTATACGCTTCTGGTGGCTTGACTGACATAGCTAGTTTGAGAAATATTCAGGTAAAACGAAATGGTAAAACAGTCGCTACTTTGGATTTATACGACCTACTACTAGATGGTAACACTGAGGGTGACATTAATCTTCGCTCTGGTGATGTCGTATTTATTCCATCGGTTGGCCCACAAATAACGGTGAATGGTGCGGTTAAAAGAGAAGGAATTTTTGAATTAACGCAAGAAGATGATCAAGCATCATTGGTAAAAATGTTTGGTGGCTTTAAAGAAAATGCATTCACTAAGAATGTAACTGTCCGCCGAATTGTCGATGGTGCAAAAAGTCGCATCATTTCTGCTGATTTTTCTGAGTCAACTAGTGGTTTTATGCCAAAAGCCGGGGATCTACTTACTGTAAAAGAGGTGAGTAAAGCCGTTACAAATTCCGTTACTTTAATCGGTGCGGTAGTTAGGCCTGGCTCGTACGAATGGTATGAAGGTATTACCGTTGATAAGTTGTTTTTAAACTTCCGAGATGACTTACTTCCTCAAGCCGATTTTAATTATTCAATCATTGTCAGAGAGAAATCTGCGCTAGGTGAAATAGAGGTAGTTCAATTCTCTCTTGCAGACGCGCTTCAGAGCAAAAATATCGCTCTTGAAAAGAATGATGAAATCTATGTTTTTAGTCGCTTTCAGAAGAAAGATGTTGAAGAATTGGCGCTAGCAAATTTAGCTTTGACAGAAGAGCAGAAACGTCAACAGGAAAAAGTTAAATTATGGCATATTTTTGAGTTTGAACAGTTTAAGAACACAGTTAAACTATCCAATGAAATTTCAGAAAATAAATCTACTACTTTCAGTACATTTGAAGATCAAATATATGCAAGCTTTAGTCGTAAAGAGCTACTAAGACCAGTATTAAAACGCTTAGAGTTTCAAAGCTCTAACCTAACAAAGTCACATATATTAGAAGTGCGTGGGCAAGTTCGATTCCCAGGGAAATACCCTTTGTCATCAAACTTAACAGTAAAGAAGGCGATTAAAGCTGCAGGCGGCCTGCTAGAATCAGCTTTCACAGAAAAGGCTGAGTTAACAAGGTTTATTAATACAGAATCAAGTCTTTTTGAGCATCTGCAAATCGATATCAACGATGAAAAAGTCTTAGCCATGCAACTGGAAGGAAAAGATACATTAAATGTACTTATGCAACCGAATTGGCAAGATGATTATAAGGTGAATCTTGCTGGTGAAGTTCGATTCCCAGGAACTTACACCGTAAACCGCGGTGAAACTTTATATGACGTTATTGAGCGTGCTGGGGGGTTATCCGCTCATGCAGAACCAAAGGCAGCGATATTCACTAGGAATGCTATTAAAAAGCAAGAACAGGCTCAGTTAGCTAAGCTTTCGGAAGAGTTAAGAAAAGAAATAGCATCTAAAAGCTTTCAGCAATCTGTGGGTGGTGGAAGCTCAATTAACTATGATGAAGTTAGCAGACTTTTGAATGACCTAGCAAGTGTTGAAGCTGTTGGGAGACTTGTTATAGACCTACCTGGAATATTAAAGAAAGATGAGCTCTTAATATTACAAGATGGTGATTCTTTATTTGTACCGGGAAGGCAAGATTCAGTTTCAATTATTGGCGAAGTTAATTACTCATCTTCACATTTATATAAGTCAGGTGTGTCAATAGAGCAGTATTTAGAATTAAGTGGTGGTATTAAAGACCGAGCTAATGAAGAGCAAATTTATGTCATTAAAGCTAACGGTGCTGTTTTCATTCCAAAATCATCGGGGTGGTTCTCTGTTAATTACCAAAGCCAATTAGAGCCAGGCGATACTATTGTTGTTCCAATGGATCCCTCATATATGGATAGTCTAACACTTTGGAATACAGCGACTCAGATACTATTCCAGCTGTCAACTAGCATAGCTGCAATTTCAAGGATATAAAACAGGTGAGATGTAAAATGCTTTATAGAGGTTCTAAATGAAAAATGTTATCTCAGGTAAGGAAGAGTGCTCTCCTAGTAACAGTTTTACATTAAAACAACTATTTGAAGAAATGTGGCAGGGAAAGTGGATAATTATTTTTTCATGCACAGTGCTATCATTGCTATCCGTAATATTTGCGTTGAACCAAAAAGATGTATACAAAGCTGAAGTGATCCTTGCGCCTGTCTCTCAAAATAATGCCACAGGAATTGGTGGGATGCTCACAAGCCAACTGGGAGGATTAGCGAGTTTAGCTAATATAAACCTTGGTAACGATACTGGTGTCAATAAGATACAGTTGGCTATGCAAATTGTTAGTTCGAGAAAGTTTATTTCTTCATTTGTCGAAAAGTATGGAATACTGCCAGATTTAATGGCATCAGATGGATGGAATAGGGGTACAAATAAAGTTATTTATAATTCTGAGCTATATGATGAAACTAATTCTAAGTGGGTTCGTAAGGCCGCATCGCCTTTTAAGCCCAAGCCCTCTTACCAGGAAGCACATGCAGCATTTTTGAGAGTTTTCAATATCACTCAAAATAAAGAAACTGGTTTGATTTCATTAACCGTCATGCACCACTCTCCATTTGTAGCGAAGTATTGGGTTGATAATATTGTGCTGGAAATAAACGAAGAGCTTAGGCAGTCAGATATTTTGCAAGCTGAAGAGAGTATTGCTTTCCTAAAAAATGAGTTAAAGGAAACAAATGTTTCAGACATTAAGAGCGCTCTTCATAGTTTAATAGAAGAGCAAACTAAGACTATAATGTTTGCGAATGTTCGTGAGGAGTATGTTTTTAAGACAATTGACCCTGCTCTAGTTCCAGAAGTAAAGGATGGACCTCGTCGAGCGCTTATATGCATTTTAGGCTTTATTGCAGGTTTCTTGTTAGGTGTATTAATAGTAGTTACTAAATTTTTTAATACCGTAAAAAATGAAGGTTAAAACTGTATCTCAATGAATAACTTTAATTTTATTTAGGTAATGTAATTTATGAATAATATTATTCCTTTGATTACCGCATTTTCTTTTTGTTTTATAGCAATAATTCTTGTTCAGCCTATGGCTGTTAGAATTGGGCTTGTTGATACACCTTGCTCTAGAAAAAAGCATGAAGGGAGAATTCCTCTAATTGGTGGTGTTGCTATATATTTTGGTGTTTTGATATCGTCATTATTCTTTTTTGAATATTCATATCAGTATGCTGTTTACCTAGTAATAACGTCTTTTATACTAATTTTAGGAGTGCTTGATGACAAGTACTCTTTGAGTGTACGTTCAAGGGTGCTAGCACAGATTATAATTGGTTTAGTTATGATCTATGAAGCAAAACTTTTATTAAATAGTTTTGGCTATATTTTAGGTTTTTTTGAACTAAATTTGGGTGTGCTTGGTCCTTTTGTAACCGTAATAGCTGTAATCGCAGCTATAAATGCGTTTAATATGGTTGATGGCATAGATGGGTTGGCTGGTGTATTAAGTCTGGTAGCTTTTTCAGGGCTTGCAATTATGTTAAGTGCAGCAAGTTCACATTGGTATTTACTTGCAGTGTTATTCATTGCTTCTATTATCGCTTTTTTACTTTTTAATCTCAGGTGGCCGAAAAAGAGTATGGCTAAAGTGTTCATGGGGGATGCTGGAAGTATGCTTATTGGCCTTACAATAGTTTGGCTATTACTTATCGGAACGGACTCAGATGTGCAAGCTTTCAAGCCCGTTACAGCTTTATATTTAATTGCTATACCATTAATGGATATGGTTGCAATTATGTATAGAAGAATAAAAAAAGGAGTTTCCCCATTTAAACCTGATCGAGAGCACTTGCACCATATTTTCGAAAGAGCAGGGTATAGCAGAAAACAATCGCTTATAAGAATAGCAATCATGTCAGTTATCCTGGCATCTTTGGGTTGTACTTTAGACATGCTCGGCATATCAGAATGGGTTATGTTTTCAATTTTTATTGCCATTTTTTTAATCTATATTTATAGCTTACTTCATATTTGGCGCATTTTAAGTTGGGTTAGAAAACATTAATTCGAATCATATATTTAGGTAGAAATCAATGGCAATTAAAGTTCTAAGCGTTTTCGGTACTCGTCCCGAAGCAATAAAAATGGCGCCTTTAGTTAAAGAGCTTGAAAAAGATAATAGATTCAGTTCAAAAGTTTGTGTTACCGGGCAACACAGAGAAATGCTTGATCAAGTACTTGATTTATTTGATATAGCTCCAGACTTTGATCTTAATATCATGAAGCCGGGGCAGTCTTTGTCAGATATTACCGCTCGAATTTTGGTTGAAATTTCACCGGTTCTGAAGTCTTTCAAGCCTGATATTGTTTTGGTTCATGGAGATACTGCCACCACATTTGCTGCGAGCCTTGCAGCATATTATGAGCAAATTTCTGTGGGTCATGTTGAAGCTGGTTTAAGAACAGGGAATATTTACTCGCCATGGCCTGAAGAGGCTAATAGGAAGTTAACTGGGGCTTTAACTACTCTCCATTTTGCACCTACTGAATCTTCAAAGCTAAATTTATTAAATGAGAATTATTCTGATGACAGTATTGTTGTAACTGGTAATACTGTTATTGATGCTCTTTTTCTTGCTAAAGATAAGCTTCAAGCCGATAAAGCGTTAATCGAGAGTTTAGCAACAAGTTTCTCGTTTATAGAACCATCAAAGAAGTTAATATTAGTAACTGGCCACAGAAGAGAAAGCTTTGGGCAGGGGTTTGAAAATATTTGTAAGGCATTATCTTCAGTTGCGAAATCAAACCCTAATTCGCAAATCATCTATCCTGTGCACTTGAACCCTAATGTTCAGGAGCCAGTAAATAGGTTGTTAGAAGGTATTGATAATATTTATTTAATCGAGCCTCAACAGTACCTACCTTTTGTTTATTTAATGGATCGCGCTTATTTAATTTTAACTGATTCTGGTGGTATTCAAGAAGAAGCGCCTAGCCTCGGTAAACCTGTAATTGTAATGCGAGATACTACAGAGCGTCCTGAAGCAGTTAATGCTGGAACCGTTAAGTTAGTGGGAACTGATCCAGAAAAAATTATCAATGAGATTAACATACTTCTCCAAAACCAAGATTCATACAATAAAATGAGTGAAGCGCATAACCCATATGGAGATGGCAAAGCTGTTTTACGTATCCTTGATAGCATTGCTAGTCACTTTAGTGAAGATGATTAAAATTTTGACACATGAAAAATATGATAACTTCATTTTTGTCATAACTTAATAGCGCTTACCTGAAGATTATGACTTTATTAAATGCCGTTTTTAATATTGGCGCGTCGCGCCTTGTGTCTGCGTTTATCGCATTTTTGGTATCTTTTGTACTAATGTCAGAGTTGTCTGTAACAGACTTTGGCAATTTTTATTTTTACCTTTCGATAATTACTTTAGCAACGACACTACCGTGTATCGGAATAAATAATAGCTATATCTTTAATAATGATGAAGCGCTTGAAGGAAAGTTTATATCATTAAAACTACTTCTTGTTTTTTCTTTTTCTACTGGTGCTTTTTTATTGTACTTAGTGGGTCTGCTGTCTGATGTTATGATTTTAATAAGCCTTGTTACAGGGTTTATTTTTTCTTTTTTTGATAGCCATTTATCTAATCTTCAATGTAAAAAAAAATTCAAGCAGTATGCCTTGCATCTTCCACTGAAGAATATATTAGTTTTTACTTTGGTTTTCATTCTAGTCGATAAGATTGACGAGCCAGTGTATGTATTTACCTTTGTTGCAATAGCTACTTTAGTTGTACTTTTTTATTATTATTTCGGTAAGTTGACAATCAATATGGACTTTAATTTATTTAAGTCCATGGCGGGAGGTTTTTACTTTTTTGAAATATCCTCTTTAATTATGGTTAGGTCTGAAACTTGGTGGTTAAAGTTTTATAGTGAAGCAGGAGAGGTCAACGAGCAAAGTTTGGGAGTATTTGGTGCTGCTTTTACTGTATGCACAATTGTTTCCATAGCAGCTACCGCAGTAAATTCAGCAATGCTGCCATTCATTAAAAACAAACCTGAATTACTAAGATTACGAAACCTGGCCTTGTTATCTTTTGTGGCTGTGTGCTTTTTATTAGCTTACTATTTTGTGAGCTGGTTGATTATTGATATTTATTTCGAAGATAAGTTTAGTGCATCACTTAGTTACATTCCATATATATTAATTGGCATGTTTTTTAGTTTTATTGCGGGCGTAGTCAGGTTGGATTTGGTCAGAAGAGACCTATTAGCTTACCTTAATAAAGTATATTTATTACAGTTGGTTATTACGATAATAGCCGGAGCCGTATTTATTTACCTATATGGTTTGATGGGCGCGATAGCCGTTTTTGTTGGTGTTCGTTTTTTAGGCCTTATTTTTATATGTGCAAAATATGATTTCAAAATTCATTAAACGTTTATTTAAGAAAGACAAATTTAAATCTTTAGGTAAACAGTCAATTATTTCTCCTGGTAAGTTTTTTGTTTCTGAAAAAATTGAGATAGGCAAAGCCTGTTACGTGGGACCTGAAGCGTATTGGTATGGAGCAGGTGGTATAGAAATTGGTGATGGAACAATATTTGCTCCTCAGTCAGTTATCTGGACTGCTAATCATAATTATGAATCAAAAACTCTAATTCCATATGATCATGGTATTGATGAAAAGAAAGTAGTGATAGGTCGTGGGTGTTGGATAGGATTTGGTGTCAAGATCTCTCCTGGAGTTGAGTTAGGTGACGGAGTAGTCGTTGCTATGGGAAGTGTAGTAACAAAAAGCTTTCCGAGTTATTCAATAATAGGTGGAAACCCAGCAAAAGTAATTAAGACAAGAGAAAATATTCAAAACTTTAACACTTTACTAAAATCAGAACGTTATTACATAGAGTCTAAAAATGAAACAGTATAAATGCTTAATTCGTGGTGCATATGGCGCATATAACTTCGGTGATGATGCATTATTGGATGTGATTTACTCGAAGCTACGAAGCAAATTCAGCGGTGAGCAGATCTGTATATGGGGTAGTAACGATGTATATATATCAACTTGGTATCCTTCGACAGATGTTTTGACAAAAAAAGACTTGTACAACGTGAAGTGTGAAAACCTTATTTATGGAGGGGGAACACAGTTCTATGATTTTGGTAAAGGCAGGAATAATAAACAGATTCTAGGCTTTTTCACAAACCCTAGATATGCATTTAACAAAATAAAAAATAAACTTCTTGATAGCTCAAGAAAACCTGTTGAATATGAAAACGAACTCTATGTTGCTGTTGGCTTAGGTCCATTCAGGGAAGGATCTGTTATTAAAGAAAATGTGTTGCAAAGAATGAGTCGGTCAAACTTTGTTGCTCTAAGAGATGAACGAAGTATTCAATATGCAAATGAAAAAAAAATCGGTGTAATAAAAACAGTTGATTTGTGCCTTTCGAAGAATGTTGAGGTCGGTAAGAAAGATTCAGGACGGATAGCAGTTATTTTGCGAGATTGGGAGCACACAAATTCCAAATACACAATAGAGCACTTATTCGAAGCTTTGAGCGGGCTCGATCTAAACATGATAGATTTTGTGACATTCGGTAAAGACACAAAGTTGAAGGAGTTTATACGAGAAAAGGGTTTAAGCTTATATGAATGGGACCCTACATCTATGACTATAGACTCCTTTCTAGACAAACTTGGTAGTTATAAGATGATTTTTTCTAGTAGATATCATGGTGTAATATATTCTGTTCTCTTAGGTGTACCAGTAGTGGCTCTTCCTATTGAGCCTAAGTTAGTTCAGGCATCTAAAGAGTTGTCAGGTGTGATTCTTTTTGATGAAAATAATGGCTTTAGTCATTACGAATCTCTTGTGAGTGATAACTATGAAGAAATCGTTTCTGAACTACTAAAAACTAAAGCAGAGAAACAGAAAGAATCTAGTTCAGTTTTAGATGCTATGTTGGAGAAACTATAGAATGAAGAATTTTATTATAATCATTGATAGGCTTTATTCTTTAGATGGAAAGAAAATAACGATAGGTGGTATTCAGACATATTTAGCTGCACTATCAAAGGTTATTTTCAGTAACTTTGGTGTAAAACCATATATTTACCAAAGTGCAGAACAAGAGTTCGAAGTTGAAACCGAGCACTATATCGTTAGAGGGGTTTCAACAAATGGAAAAATTAATGCCAAAAAAGCGTTTGATGAAGTTGAAAAGCGCTTTTCAGGATCTGACACTTTGCTGATCTGGGGTTCAGATCAATATTCACTATCTCAAAATAAGTTTCAGGCTATAAATATACAGCATGGCATTGGTTTTGATACAGAGGCTATGCATTCACCAATCAAAAGACTCATGGTGAAAACAGGTTTAACATGGTTATATAAACTTCTTCAAAGATACAAAGCAATTAAAATCTTTGAAAATGCATCAGCTGCGGTTTGTGTCGATTATAACTTCTTAAATTGGTATAGAACTTACAGGTCATCAGGGCAAATCTCAAACAATGTACATGTGATCCCTAACTTTACAGATGTGCCTGAGCGACCTTTTAGAAAATCAGAAGATGTGATTAAAATTATTTTTGCAAGACGCTTTGTTGCGAGAAGAGGGGTTGAAATAGCCATTCCACTTGCTAAGTATTTGGTTGATAAGTACAAGAATGTTGAGTTCCATTTTGCTGGTGATGGTCCTAAAAAGAAAGAGGTAGAGGACTTAGTTAATAATAATGAGCGTATATTTATGACTAAGTTTGAAAGCTCTGAGTCAATTGATTTTCACTCGGAATATTCAATCGCGCTTGTACCTTCAGTGGGTTCTGAGGGGACTTCTTTATCTCTTTTAGAAGCAATGGCATCTGGCTGTGCAGTAGTAGCGTCAAATGTAGGCGGTATGACTAATATTATTCTAAATCAGTTTAATGGCTCTTTGGTACCTCCAACTTTAGATTCTTTTAAAGAAGAGGTCTCGACGCTAATTGAAAATAAAGAAAAACTTTATTTATATCAAAATAATGGTTTTAAAACAGTTGAAAAGGCTTTTTCTAAATCCAAATGGGAAGCAGAGTGGGTAAAAGTTATTCGTTCTCTATTGAAGTAATTTTATCTAAATTGGTATTGACGTGGCTATTTATGGCCATGTTCTTACCTTCAATGAAATTCTTTTTATTTAGTCCTGTTCTTAACTTTGCATGTATAGGGATAGGTTTTGCTATTCTTTTAATTGGTATAAAGCGTTTTGAAATTGATATTGACGGTCTATATGCTCTAGCTGTTTTTACTCTGTTTTTTGCCTTATTAATGTCGTCATTTTGGCAAGGCTATAGTTCGTTGACAACATCTTATGCGATGAAAATAATAAGTATCTTATTATTTACATTTCTTTCTATCTTTTTTGCAAATAGAACAGATTTAAGCGGCTCTTTTCTAGTAAAGCTTGCTGTTTGCTATGGTGTTTTTTTCTGTTTGTCAAGATTTCTTGGAGTTATTAAGGTTTCTGGATTTGGCGCGTTGAGCTATCTTAATTTAGCTTTACCAATCGGTATGGCTGTTATTGCTAATTATCTGCTTTACATAAAATCAAATGGGTTTATCAAGAAAGTACTTTTACTATTTAGTCTTCTTTTCCTTTTAATATCATTGGTAATGACGCCAGCGAGAGGAGCGTTACTCGGAACGCTTTTGATCCTAACTTTTATGAGCTTTAAATATCAAAGAAAAAGGCATATTGCTTACCTGCTACTAAGCATTGCCCCTGTTTTGATATTGTATTGGGAACTCATTCAGTCATTCTTTACTTTCTTTTTTGTTAAGATGGAAAGGCTGGTTTTTTCAGTAGAAGAAGAGGCTAGATATAAATATTATGTTGGTGTTTTCAGTCTTATTTCCCAACAATTTTATGGATTTGGTCTACGTTCGTATGAGTTGCTGCTTGGCTTTTACCCTCATAGTTTATCATTAGAGATGTTAATTGTAGGCGGTTTTATACTTGCAGGCACATTTTGGTCAATTATACTGCTTTGTTTTATAAAAATTTATAAGTTTTATGGGAAATATACAGACTTAGATTACATATATTTAATAGCTGTATATTTTTTGATTCAGTGGCACCTATCATATGAGTTGAGTTCTGCTTATGGTGTCTTCATTTGTTTAAGCTTTATCCTCAGCAAATCGGTTTACATTCCTAATAAACCGACAGTTAATCACGGGAGTCAACTTTGCGTTTAAAATCTATTGCTGCTTTGCTGCTAAAGCCTATTCCAGATAGCCTTTTTTCAGCCATTAAATATACTTTTTACCATAGAGAAATTCCGAATTTTAATGGTAAGAGTTTTAACGAAAAAATATTTAGAAAAAAATGCGGCTTAGTTTCTGAGAGAGAAATATCCTTGCGAGAAAAGTCGGCTGATAGGCTTTTAGTTAGAGACTATATCCAATCTTTAGGAAGTAGTGTCGAACTTATACCTTTATTATGGAGTGGAAAAGTATTTTCTAGAGATGTATGGGAAAAGTTACCTAATAAGTTCGTTATCAAAGCTCGACATGGCTCTCAGATGGTCTTTATTGTTGATAAAAGCAAGGACTCTTATGAATTGGTGTTTAGTAAAACTGAGCAATGGAAAAAAAATAACTACTACCTTTTAGGGCGAGAATGGGTTTATAAAAATACTCCCCGAGAGCTTGTTGTAGAAGAGTTTATAACGTTCGAATCTGACGTTCCGCCAGACTATAAGTTTTTCTGCTTCAACGGGAGTGTTGAATTAGTTCAAGTGGACTTGGACCGTTATGGTTCACATAGAAGAAACTTATATAACAATACGTTCGATTTACTTGATACTAAATTTGTTTATGAGAAAGGTGAAAAGATTCCTAAGCCCGGGTTGTATGAAGAAGCATGCCAAATAGCTAATAAGTTATCTAGAGATTTTGATTTTATTCGAGTAGATCTTTATATACTTGATGACAAAGTTTATTTTGGCGAATTAACTAACTTTCCGGAAAATGGTTTAGGTCGTTTCTCACCTCGTAGCTTTGACCTTGAGTTGGGGGCTAAGTTGGAACTAAAAAATGCAGAGTAAGATTGCCGTTTTAATGTCTGTATACAAGACAGATCGATTAGACTTCTTAAAACTTTCTGTGGAAAGTATTTTTCAACAAACTTTGCAGGATTTTCATTTTTACATTGCGGTTGATGGTCCAGTAGAAAGCGAAGTGAGAGTTTACCTTGAGGAAGTAAGTAAAAGCCCTAAAGCTTCAGTGTTTTTTTATAGTGATAATATAGGGCTAGCAGCTAGACTGAATATGCTTTTAGACGAGGCATGTAGTAAGGACTATGCGTACTTCGCAAGAATGGATGCTGATGATATCTCTTTACCTGAGCGATTTGAAACACAGGTTAGTTTAATTTCAAAACACAATATTGATGTGCTTGGCACTGACGTTGAGGAAATTGATGAATTTGGTGCTTTTAAGCAACATAAGACAATGAACTCATCTCATCAAGAAATACGAAAAAATATAGTCCGAAGATGCCCTGTAAATCACCCATCAGTAATGATGAAAGCGAACTTATTTAAAGAGCAAGGCTTTAGGTATGACAGTACTTTGATGAATACTCAAGACTACGAGTTATGGGTGAGGTTAATGCTGCATGGGGCTGTTTTTGGCAATGTAAATAAGGCGCTCTTACAATTTAGGGTTGATAAAGATTTCTTCAAAAGAAGAAATAAAAAGAAGGTGTTTAATGAAGTTCGTTTTAAGTACATTGCCTTTAAGAAGCTTTCTCATAGATTTTCGGATCTCTTATTTATAGGTGCATTTTTTATGATGAGAATGTCACCTGATTTTATAAAAAAAATAGCATATAAGAGGTTTAGGTAATGAAAGTCTCTGTAGTTATAACAACAAAAAATAGAGTAGAGTATTTGAAGCGTGCTGTTAGCTCTGTTTATGAACAGTCGTTTGTTCCACATGAGCTTATTATTGTGGATGATTTTTCTGATAAGCGGTTGCCTGAAGAAACCATAAAAGGTTTCAAAGAGCAGGCAAGTAGCTTAGGGATCCACTTCTTATATTTTTATAACGAAGCTTCAATGGGTGGTAACTTTTCGAGAAATCTAGGAGTAAAAAATAGCCAGGGTGAAGTCATACACTTTTTAGATGATGATGATTATTGGTTAAAAGACAAGATCCAGCGTCAGCAGAAAGTTTTACAGAGTAATAAAGACTATGGAATTGTTTACACTGGAAAGCAATTTGTTCGAGACTTAGATCTTAAAAAGTGCTTTAGAAAAAGTGGCCATAGTGACAAAGAGCAGTCTATTTGGTCTGGAAACTTTATAGGCTCTACATCAGGGGTTGCACTTAGAAGAGAGCTTTTTGATGCCGTTGGTGGTTTTGATGAAAAACTAAAGTCATTACAAGACTATGATTTATGGATCCGAGTTTTAAAACATAGCAAAGCAATGTGGGATCAAGAGTTCAATCTACTCTATACTGTACACTCTTCTGTAAAAGGGCAAATAACGGGCAATGTGGATAAACACATAGATACAGTGAACTACCTATTGAAGAAATATGACGGTGATTTAGCTAAACTACCAAGGTCAAAGCGCAATATTTTTAAATCTAGGCTACAGCACGTGATAGCGAGGGCATATAGAGTTAATGGCGATAAACTATTTTTGCGTCATATGCTTAAGTCACTTACATTACGTCCATCGCTAAGAACGTTAGCCTTAATTTTTAATATTAGGTAGCAAGTTTCTATATCTGATTCAAGTACAGCTTTTTGTCTCGGAAGATTAATGTTTTTACGTTAGCAGGCTGATTAAAGCGGCACTTTAATGTATCGAAGTAATCAATGTGATAAAGCACATTCTTAATGTATAAGTTTAAATTGTGATTTGTTATAATTTGTCGTTTGTTTATTTAAATTAGTGAAGGGCTTCATTAGCTCTCTTATAGCAAACTTGAAAAGTAAGTTAGTAGGTTCTGAGGCCTTTTTTAAGTTGCTTGACGAAGAAATTATTAAAATTTATTTAGAGTGAAATCAAATGAAAATTACCGTTGTAGGAACTGGTTATGTTGGCTTATCAAATGCTTTATTGCTAGCAAAGCATAACCAGGTGGTAGCGTTAGATATCGATGAATCTAAAGTAGAGTTGCTAAACAATAAAGTTTCTCCTATTGAAGATGTAGAAATATCAAAATACTTGAAGGACGACAACCTAAACTTTAAAGCGACGGTCGACAAGCAAGAAGCTATTAAAGGTGCTGAGTTTGTTATTATCGCAACACCGACAGACTATGATGTTGAAACAAACTACTTTAATACCAACTCAGTTGAAAGTGTTATTCAAAGCGTTTTAGAGATTGAGCCGTCAGCAACGATGGTCGTGAAGTCAACTGTTCCCGTAGGTTTCATAAGTTCAATAAAGTCAAAGTTCGATATTGAAAATATCATGTTCTCGCCTGAATTCTTAAGAGAAGGAAAGGCACTTTACGATAATTTATACCCATCTAGAATTATTGTAGGTGAGCGTTCAGAAAGAGCTGAAGTATTTTCTGCACTATTGGCACAAGGCGCACTAAAAGAAGATATTGATATCTTGTTTACTGACTCAACAGAAGCCGAAGCTATTAAACTCTTCTCAAATACTTACCTTGCGATGCGAGTTGCCTACTTTAATGAGCTAGATAGCTATGCTGAATCACATGGTTTAGACACGAAACAAATCATTGAAGGTGTGAGTTTAGACCCTCGTATTGGTGCACATTATAACAACCCTTCATTTGGCTATGGCGGTTATTGCTTACCAAAAGATACTAAACAATTATTGGCTAACTACCAAGATGTACCAAACAACATGATCCGTGCAATTGTAGACGCTAATACAACCAGAAAAGACTTTGTTGCTGACGCAATTATTGCAAAGCAGCCTAAAGTAGTAGGTGTTTACAGACTGGTTATGAAATCGGGCTCTGACAATTTTAGAGCTTCGGCCATTCAGGGCGTAATCAAGCGTATAAAAGCTAAAGGCATCGAAGTCGTTATTTATGAGCCAACCTTTAACGAAAAAGAATTCTTCCATTCGAAGGTAACCCAGTCTCTTGAAGAGTTAAAATCATTATCTGATGTGATCATTTCAAATAGAATGTCTGATGATTTAGCTGATGTGGCTAACAAGGTGTATACAAGAGATATCTTTGGGTGTGACTAATATGAGTTTAGAAATTAAAAAGTATTTAGTAACCGGTGCCGCGGGCTTCATTGGCGCAGATGTATGTAAAAGCTTATTGTCTAAAGGTCATAATGTAGTTGGAATCGATAATATTAACGATTACTACGATGTAAACTTAAAAAAAGAACGTTTAAATACCGTTCCAAATGAAGGTTTTAGATTTAAGCAAATTGATATTAGTAATAGACCTGAAATAGAGCAGTTATTTGAATCTGAACAATTTGATGTTGTGATCCATTTAGCGGCCCAGGCGGGTGTTCGATACTCAATTGAAAATCCGCATGCATATGCTGATAGTAACTTAATCGGGCATTTAAACATTTTAGAAGGGTGTAGAAACACAAAAGTGAAGCATTTAGTTTATGCTTCATCTAGCTCTGTTTATGGTTTGAATGAAAAAACACCGTTTGAAACATCAGATTCAGTTGATCACCCTGTTTCTTTATATGCTGCAACGAAGAAATCGAATGAGTTAATGTCACACAGTTACTCGCATTTATATGATTTGCCGACAACAGGATTAAGATTCTTTACCGTATATGGCCCTTGGGGCAGGCCAGATATGGCACCATTTATTTTTACTAAAAAAATATTGGCCGGTGAAACAATCGATGTGAATAATAATGGCGATATGTGGCGAGACTTTACTTATATCGATGATATCGTTGAAGGTGTTGTACGTATCTCAGAGGTTATTCCAACACGAGAAGATAACTGGAAGGTAGAAACAGGCACTCCGGCATCAAGCTCGGCACCTTATTCGGTTTATAACATCGGTCACGGCAGCCCAATTAACCTGATGGACTTTATCAAAGCAATTGAAGACGAGTTAGGTATTGAAGCGGTTAAAAACTTTCGAGAGATGCAACCTGGTGATGTATATAAAACCTATGCAGATACCACAGACTTGTTTGACGCGGTTGGTTATAAACCAGCAGTAGGCGTTAAAGAAGGCGTTGCTAATCTAGTTAAATGGTACAAATCACACTACGGAGTGTGATTTTGAAATAGGTGTAATCAACACCCACCCTATTTGTCGGGCCTAATGCCCGACAATCTTAGAACACACCATATTTATACTATTGCTATAATAACCACAGACAGAGGCGTTTCCTGGTAGCAGCGATTTTATATCGCGTAATAAGTTTACAAACCTAAACACCTGTAGGCCGCGGCTTTAGCCCGGCAAAGGAATATGTCTATATCAAAATTCTTCCATGATAAGTGACAACCACACACTCCTAGACCTAGCACCTGTAGGTCGCGGCTTTAGCCCGACGAAGAAATAGCTCCATATCAAAATCCTGCCATTATAAGTGATAACCACATACTCCCAGACCTAACACCTGTAGGTCGAGGCTTTAGCCCGACAAAGGAATATGTCCAGAACAAAATTCTGCCATCATAAGTGATAACCACACACTCCCAGACCTAACACCTGTAGGTCGAGGCTTTAGCCCGACAAAGGAATAGCCCCATATCAAAACCCTGCCATTATAAGTGATAACCGCATACTCCTAGACCTAACACCTGTAGGTCGAGGCTTTAGCCCGACAAAGGAATATGTCCAGAACAAAATTCTGCCATCATAAGTGA
>NZ_JBWVBR010000035.1:0-17547 GCF_056629255.1 Pseudoalteromonas sp. NFXS53
TCGGGTAAGTTTTTAAACTAAAACACGAAATGAATTCGTTGTTAACGGGGCAGTTTAACTTGGTAGCACCGACTTTATGTCGGGTTAAGTTTCTTTTATTTATGCATCCACATGAACGAAAAAAGCCCCGCTAAATTAGCGGGGCTGAAAAATAGCTTAGTAATCTAAAAAGCTGAGAGCATCACTGACATTAGTTTTGCTCCCTGTTTTTTAGCACTAATGAGCCAAGGGGAAATTGCGTTTATTTTCTTCTTTTTAATTGCTTGGCTTTTTATGTGTGCATTAAACTCGGCTGAATTTTTTATAGAACCATGCAAACCAAGCAAGTTAAGCTGCATCAGGTAATCATCGGTTTCACCTTCACCTATCAGCTTTAATATTGCATTCTTATTTTCTAAATCAGCTTTCGTTAAAGTTGTCTCTGCACTAAAACTTTCAGCTCTAGCATCAGATTTTGTTGCAGATAATGAAATCACATCACCGATCTGTGCATCGTACGGTAAGACGCAATTAAAGGTTATGCCTTCTTTTGCATAATCTAACTTTAATGTGTCGTACTGACAGGTATGTTGCACACTGTAATTATCTAAGTCGTTCATTGTACGGGGTGTGAATCCGAGCAATAACGGTGAGTGGTTCATAACTTTAAATTGGTTGCTGTATAAGATGGTATGTATTATCCAAGAGTTTTATTACAGCAATATTACTAACTGGTCGATTTAAGTGTATTTACTCTAAGTTTATGATTTAAGGGTGCTTTAAATTTTAAAAGCACCCTTAATAAATTGTTGTTGCATAATGGGTATACAACAAAGGTTAATTTATTTAACAGCTTTATAACGATTTTTCGAATTATCTTTTTATCAACGTAGCGTAATGGTTATATCATCTAATCGTCTTTGTTGTGACGCTCTACTTTTACTGCCACTAGCATAATTACTATCAACACTGCCTAATCTAAAGCGTTCAACAAGAAGATTAACTGAGCAGTTTTGGCGTGTGTTTAAGCTTTCATCTTTGAACATATCGAGAGTATCTAGGTCAATGGTTAACTTACCGTCGTCTGTCACATTCTCAAATTTTTCAGCATTAGCTTGAGACCCACCGTCTTTGAGTTTGCAAGTAGAATTAAGCGTCACGTCTAGTTTGTCTGAGGTACTATGATTAGACCATTCGATCACTAACTGTTCAGAATTGGAGAAAGATTGCTTTTTTTGCGGGGCAAGTATTTCAAAAGGCGCAGGCAAAGTAAGTGTATTTGTGAGGGTGACGTTATCTTCTGAGCGAACAAAATTGACAACATATTGTGTGTTTTCACTGTGTTCGTCAAAGATGGCACGATAGTCAACATCGAATACATCAGTATGTTTTTCAAGAGTTTTAGTGTCGCTGCCCACAGTAGCCTCTAACTTATCTGGACTTGATAAACTTATGTTATTGCCTAATTCATCAGTCAAGTTTAGCTCAGCGATAACTCGACTATCATCGCCTCCTGATGTGACATAAATATTTGACCAAATAGCACGAGTTTTGACGTTATCAGATTCAGTTGTTTCCGTTGAGCAGCCGCTGATTGCTGTTAAAGTGAATGGCAAAATGAAATAAATTAATTTGCGCATTATCTTTCCTTTTTATCATTATGAACGAGTAGAGGTTTTCTCTCAGAAACTATAATGAGAGTGTTTCAATTTTAGTGTCAGATATTTATTTATGTATACAAATTAACTGTAATAGAGTGTGAGTAAAGATCCGAATTTGTAGTTTGATGAATTCAATTAAGATGCTGCCGTATAGATCCAGCAAGTTTTACCTGAAGCTAATTGCGCTTCGACTCTTTGGTAGTCATCAACTTCATATTCATCGGCTTGTTGTAATTCTGCATCTGTGATTAAAAATACAGTACCTTCAACAGTATCTTCGTTATGCTCCGATTTAATAAGAATTGGATGATATTCTTTGCCACTGCTTTTAATGACCGCTTCGTCAGTGATTTTAACTTCACCCAGTTTGTAACCAATCAAGGTATCTTTTTGGCCTTCAAGTAAACGACCAAAAGTATCAAGTTGAACTTGAGATTGCTGAAGCGTGCCATAAGAGAAAAGTGCGTGCATTTAAGTTCCCCATACATAAAATAAGGTTTGATTGTACAAGAGTTTAAGACGATTAAAACAGTAATTCATACATGCGCTGGATAAACCCGCGCCTACAGACATAAACGCGTTGATTAACCCGACATAAAGTCGGTGCTACATAGTATTAATTTAGTTAATGTATTGATTTGTAGGCGCGACTTTATGTCGCGCACAAAAGCGCAGGATAAACCCGCGCTTACGGTTCTTACTTAGATATTACTGGGTCTTCCCACATCTCCTTGTTCATAATCACAGACGCCATGGGGGAAAACGGTCTTTAACTGCTCGGCTAATTTTGTAATTGGATGGATGCCATACATGCCTTTTTCTATTGCTGTCTCAACATCGATTAAATGGCATTTGAAGATGTCGCCCGCCCAAGGACCGCCCGATTCAATGCGGCTGGTACTGAACATTGGAAAACGTGACTGACATGCGCCGTCTGACTTTTGATTCCATTTACCATCAAACACATCCTCACCCTTGGCATAGGTACTGCCATCGGCTTCAAAGCAGGTATCGCCTAACTCTTGTGGCTTTGCCTCAATAACACTCAGGTTAGGGTTTTGTTTAAGGTTTAAAAGCCATTTATCTATCATGGCAAACGCAGCTTGTGTTGGGTCATGATCTTTATGTGCGACCCAAATAATGTGATTTTTATGATCGCCATTGGCTTTATCTATTCGCAAACGACTATAAAATGAGGCTGACATATGATGCATGTCTAACTCATTCTCAAGGTAATGTCTGGCATCAATGATTGGCAGGTCAACTTTGCCAATAAACACTTGGCCCGAGCGGTAAGCTGCCTCAATGGCTTCAAGGCTAGCAGTATGACGCTGGGCAGGGGCGTGGTTTGCTTCATAAATGTTTTCACTACCCCAAAGAGAGAGCCAAAGCGGTTTGTGAGGACCAAGCGGTGTAATGATATGCTCTACTTGCATGGTGGGCTGTGACTTCCAAGCTCCGATGTTGTAGTTGATATTAAAAAACTCCTCGATACTGATCTTACTCTCAAGAAGCGCATTTAACCCATATTGCACGCCCACGTTATCCCAAGTTGAACGGCCAAAACCTTGCTTGTCTGTGCCGAGCACATGTTTCATGTCTTGCCAATAGCTCCAGTTATTTTGTTCTACCACAGATTCAGCAAATAAAGGTCTTAAAAAGCCCTGTTTAGGGTTGTTAATATAAGCAGATAGCCCAAAGTAGCCGTTTATACATTCGCTGTTACCATCGGGAAAGCTAGGCACAAAGCCGGCCATAAGTTGGTTTAGAGGTTGCAAAAAACCGGCCCGCTGCGGAAAGTCATTAATGGCATTCATGCCTTCAATTAAGCGGCGTCTATCCCAATCTCGCCATGCCTTTCGGTTATCAGCTCTAAAGGTAAAATAGTTGTTTAACAGATCACAGTCGAGCGCATAAGTGGTCTGACTTATCATATCCGGATAACTATAAAGAGGCAGCAAGCCATCCAAAATGCCCGTACTATTTTGCGCGATTAGATACTGCGCAAGGCCGCCACCCGAGCCACCTACACCCACTGTATAAAGTGGTTCACCATATAAACTGGTAAATTGCTTTTTTACTCTGCGTGCAGTGTCTTCGGCTAGCAGCATGTTATAGGTATAACTGGTTTTATTGCCACTAGAACTGATAATGGCATAACCATCAAGTAATTGGTCAACTTGGCGCTGCATAACTTTATAGGTTTTTTGTCGCCCTTGTCTAAAGCCAATGCCTGAGCCGCCATTAAATTGATACACCAATCGATTGTTCCATTGCGACTTTGCTAATCTATCACCCACTTCTTCAGGTTTGATAGGCATCACAATAGTATAAATAAAACGATTAATTGTGCCTTGCTCCGCTCTAAATAGGGTCCCTTGGTAGTTTTTAGCCTGCTCAATGGTGAGTTTTTCTGGCTGTTTGTCGGCATTGATAGCAAAGTATTGTAAGTGCGATTTAACACCGCAATCTTTGCTGAAACCCAAAAGTTCACCGGTTTCACTCGTCACTGGCACACCAAGGCCTTCTTGGTTATCGACCTCAGGCTGGCCAACCTTTGAATCAACTGACATACAAAAGAAGGGATATTGGTTCGGCCCTGAATATAAATTGGTTGCTGGTCCGACGCCACCCAGTGGAATGGGGAAGGGGTAAGTCTCTTCAGGACGTTGATGATTAGAAATATGCGGGTAAAAATCGATTAAATAGTTATCTTCAGCAGGTGCAATTGCTTTTACCTGTCTTGCAAGGAATGGATCTGGCGGGGTGAGTTGCTGCCATGCAATAAAGCCAATAATTGCGCTTAAGAGCCCACCAATGATCCACAACGTTAGTTTACTCATAACATCACCTATGGATTATGGCGTACATTTTAAGTTTAGAAATAACTAGAGCAATGCGTTGTTATTTGTTTGTTAATTAATCGGTTTTTATATTTAACCGCTTTTTGCTAGCATCTGAATTTAGAGTTTCGCAAGTATGAAAAAGGAAGTAAGGGCATGAAGCTATTAGTTAAGTTTTACAAAAAACTAATTGAAAAAATAAAACAATTCTCTTGGCACAGTTTGGCAATGTTAATCATTGTTATGTTTGCAGGGCCTGAGATTTTCGTGGCGATGGAACTGACGCTGATGCTTGAAGTCATGGGCGCATCGACGTTCTGTATTTTCTATATAAGCGCCATTAAATCCTTCTTTGAACCTTATCTCAAAAAACTTAAACCTTATTTTGAACGTTTTGCTCAGTTTGAAGGTCACAGCTTTTTTGTTTTGAAATACGAGCAATATAAACAAATGCCCAGTATGTTGGCGCATGCTGTGCCCGCAAATACTTTACTGCTAGGCTATCTAAGTATCATTACAGGCTTTGCCATCCTGACAAAAATTGTTTAGCATTAGCGACAGTTAATTTTATTGAGTTGTTATGTTTAAATTCATCGCATCAATCATGCTGTTTTTAAGTTTAGTCGTTTCGCCATTTGGCCAAATGACGGCTTTTGCTGCCCATGAGTGTGATATGACCATGATGACTCAAGATAGCATGATGCACCACACAATGGCGCAAGACGGAATGTCGAAACACATAATGTCACAAGACGAAACAATGTCGTCAATGGCTTCGTCAGCAAGCGAGTCTTCATCAATGGATTGCTGCGAGGTTGAATGTGTTTGCCCAATTAATGCCTGTCATGCTTTTACTTATGTACCTCAGTCAGTTCAGACGCTTGGTTTTTTCTCTAGCTTTGAGAAAATTCAAAATGCACCGTTAACACCGCCAGTTACAACAATTTCTAATCTATATCGCCCGCCGATTTTTGCCTAACCTAGGATAATTGCGCCTAAAATTTGGCGTGACTGTCCGAATGCTCACCTATTTTATTGTTTTTATTGTGATTAGGAGCGCAGGCGATGCGAGTTTTCTCAAAGTTAATTTTTTCACTCACGTTATTTTTAAGTATTTTTTCAAACAATAGTTTTGCACAAAGCAAAACTATTGAGTTATTGGTTGCTAAAACCCCGACTTGTGGTTGTTGCACCTTATGGTTAGATCATCTCACTTCTCAAAATATTAAGGTCGAAGGCAAAAACTTTTCGCACCCGCAAATGAGCGAAATAAAGAGTCAGTACGGCATTGAGGCTAGGTATCGCTCATGTCATACCGCGGTGCATGCCGACGGGTTTGCATTCGAAGGTCATGTACCTGCGAAATTCATTAAGCAGTTTTTACAATCTCCACCTAATAATGCGATTGGTTTAAGTGTACCCGCTATGCCACTTGGCTCACCAGGGATGGAAATTGATGAAAGGTTTCAAGCCTATAAAGTGCTATTGCTAAAAAAAGATGGCAGCTACGAAGTATTCGCTGAAGTAAACAGTTACGAGGAGCAATTCTGATGTCGAAATTTATTACCAATGTAGTATTGCTCAGTTTAGGCATGGCAGCTGGCAGTGCGGGGATGTACTTTTATTCGCAATCAAATGCAGATCACCGTGCGCATGCTGAACAAAGCGATGAAAAAAAGCCACTGTATTGGGTTGCACCGATGGACTCAAACTACCGTCGAGATAAACCCGGTAAATCGCCGATGGGCATGGATCTAATTCCTGTATATGAGGAGTCTAACAGCGAAGATGAACACGGGCCGGGTGCAATTAAAATCTCTCCTGAGGTGATAAACAACTTAGGGGTTCGAACTACGCAAGTCACACTGAGAGACATGACACCAACAATTAATACCGTGGGTTATATTCAGTATGATGAAGATAACCTTGTTCATATTCACCCGCGCGTGTCAGGTTGGGTTGAGCAATTATTCGTGAAAACTACAGGCCAAAAAGTTAAAAAAGGCCAAGCGCTTTATACCTTATATTCACCAGAGCTTGTGAATGCACAACAAGAATTTTTAATTGCTTTGCGCGGCAAAGAGTTTGGTTTGATTGACGCAGCCAAGGCTCGATTAAGAGCCTTACATATTGACGATATTTTTATCGAGCAGCTACAGCGAGACAAAAAAGTCAGCCAAAACGTGACTTTTTATGCGCCGCAAAATGGTGTGGTTGCCAACTTAAATATTCGCGAAGGCTATTATGTACAACCGGGTACAACCATGATGAGCATTGGTGATTTAAGCAATGTATGGGTTGAAGCCGAAGTATTTGAGCGTGATGCAGCGTCAGTAACGGTGGGGTTGCCTGTGCACATGACCTTAGATTATCAGCCCGCTCGAGCTTGGCATGGTGAAGTGGATTATATTTATCCAACCCTTGATGAAAAAAATCGCACGTTACGTGTACGTCTACGTTTTGAAAACAAAGACGGTGCGCTCAAGCCAAACATGTATGCACAATTGCAAATAAGCGGTAAAGCAAAACAAGAGAGCATTCTTACACCAATCGAGTCAGTTATAAGAACGGGCAAACAAAGCCGCGTGGTCTTAGCTTTGGGTGATGGGCAATTTAAGTCTATTGCCGTGCAAATAGGTCAAGTCTATCAAGATCAAATTGAAGTATTAGAAGGTCTCAATGAAGGCGATACCGTCGTCACATCTGCGCAATTCTTGATTGATTCTGAATCGAGTAAATCATCTGACTTTAAACGCATGGAGTTTGCCGAAGAGCCAGCTTCTGTGTGGGCTGAAGGGGTTGTCACCGCAAAATCTGACGCAGAGCAGAGTGTGACAATCGATCATGCGCCAGTTGAAGCATGGCAATGGCCACAAATGGTGATGGATTTTGGTGTGCTTAATCAAGCTGACTTTGATGCGCTAGAAGTAGGCCACAGTTTACATTTTGAGATCACCAAACAAGATGACGGAAGTTACCCGGTTTCAGCAATTCATATTATGGGTAAAGTTGAAGTCGCAGCGCCAGATACGCAAGCCACCGTAAATGGTGTGATCAATGCCATTGATTTTGACGCTCGAGTTATCAATATCAGTCGTGAAGCCATTGAAAAGTGGGGCAGAGGGCCTGCTACCATGGACTTTGAGGTCATCGATGAACTGGATATTTCAATGCTCAAAGTGGGTGATAATATCGAATTTACTTTTGATACTGCACAAGATTTTAAAGTCATCGCCATCAACAAAATAGCCGATGAAAAAGCTATGCAGGATGGCGATATGCCGATGAATAAGCACGCTCACCATTAATCACGAGGAGGCAATATGATCGCAGCAATTATTCGCTGGTCTATCAGCAACCGCTTCTTTGTGGTGTTGATGAGCTTAATTTTAGTTGGCGCAGGGTTGTTCTCGTTAAAGAATACCCCTGTTGATGCCATTCCCGATTTATCTGATGTACAGGTGATCGTAAAAACCAGTTACCCCGGTCAATCACCGCAAGTGGTGCAAGATCAGGTGACATTCCCGCTGACTACAGCCATGTTATCAGTGCCTGGGGCACAAACGGTAAGAGGTTACTCTTTCTTTGGAGACTCTTACGTTTATATTATTTTTGACGATAAGACCGACTTGTACTGGGCGCGCTCGCGGGTGCTAGAGTATTTAAGTCAAGTTGCGGCAAGTTTACCCAGTAGTGCAAAACCTCAGCTGGGTCCTGATGCCACTGGGGTTGGTTGGGTATATTTATATGCGTTGGTCGATAAAACAGGCAAACATGACATTAGCCAACTGCGTAGTATTCAAGATTGGTTCTTAAAATACGAATTACAATCTGTAGCAGGTGTCTCAGAAGTCGCCGCAGTTGGCGGTATGGTGAAACAGTACCAAGTACAAGTCGACCCAGATAAGTTACGCGCCTATGGTATTCCATTGAATCATGTGCAAACAGCATTACAGCGTGGCAACCAAGAAACAGGCGCATCAGTGCTTGAAATGGCCGAAGCGGAATACATGGTAACCGCAACGGGTTATATTCAGAGTGTGCAAGATATTCTGCAAATTCCACTAGGTGTGAACGAAAAGGGCGTGGCGCTCACCATTGCCGATGTGGCAGTGGTCAATCTTGGACCGCAAATGCGCCGCGGTGTTGCAGAGCTCAACGGTGAAGGCGAAGTGGTGGGTGGCGTTGTCGTCATGCGCTTTGGTGAAAACGCCAAAACCACCATTGATGGCGTGAAAGCTAAATTAGAATCGCTAAAAGCGGGTTTGCCTGAGGGCGTTGAAATTGTCACTGTCTATGACCGCTCCGCTTTAATCGATAGAGCAGTCGATAATCTCTGGGGCAAACTCACCGAAGAATTGATAGTTGTTGCCCTGATCTGTGCAGCTTTCTTGTTCCATTTGCGTTCTTCAATTGTGGCAGTGATAAGCCTACCAATGGGTATATTAGTGGCGTTTATCGTCATGTATTTTCAAGGGATTAATGCCAACATCATGTCGTTAGGCGGAATTGCGATCGCCATCGGTGCGATGACAGATGGTGCCATCGTAATGATTGAAAACATGCATAAACACATGGAAAAGACCCCACTTACTGATGAAAACCGTTGGCAAGTGGTGAGCAAAGCCGCCAGTGAAGTAGGGCCAGCGTTATTTTTTAGTTTGCTGATTATTACCGTTAGCTTTTTACCAGTATTTATTCTTGAAGCTCAGGAAGGGCGAATGTTCGCGCCGCTTGCGTATACTAAAACCTATGCCATGGCAGCGTCTGCCGGTTTAGCAATTACCTTAGTGCCTGTGTTAATGGGCTACTTTATTCGCGGTAAGGTATTACCTGAGCGTAAAAACCCGCTGAATAGATTACTGATCGCTCTTTATATGCCAGTTTTGAAAGGGGTTTTACGTTTTCCTAAAACCACAATTTTGGCGGCGATTGCAGTTACAGTTGTTGGCTTTTATCCACTAGATAAGATTGGCAGCGAGTTTATTCCACCTTTAGATGAAGGTGATTTAATGTATATGCCAACGACGTATCCGGGCATTTCAATTGGTAAAGCTAGAGAGCTGTTGCAGCAAACTGACAAGCTTATTCGTACTATTCCTGAGGTTGAGAACGTATTTGGTAAAGTGGGCCGCGCTGAAACCGCCACCGATCCGGCACCACTTACCATGATCGAAACCTTTATCCAGTTAAAACCCAAATCACAGTGGCGCGAGGGCGTGACTACTGAGAGCTTGAAAAAAGAGCTGGATGCATTAGTGAAATTACCCGGTGTGACCAATGCTTGGGTTATGCCAATCAAAACGCGTATCGACATGCTGGCAACGGGCATTAAAACCCCTGTGGGCATAAAGGTGGCAGGGCCAGATCTCGATGTTATTCAAGATATTGGTCAACAGCTCGAAACGCTTTTACCTAAGCTTGAAGGCACGGCATCAGTATATTCAGAGCGGGTTGCTGGTGGTCGTTATATCAAGGTTGATATCAATCGCATTAAGGCAGCCCGTTATGGTTTGAATATCGCCGATGTACAGCAAGTGGTTGCTACGGCCATTGGTGGGATGAATGTAACCCAAACCGTTGAAGGGCAAGAGCGCTATCCGGTGAACTTGCGTTATCCACAAGACTATCGAAATTCTCCTGAGCAATTAGCGCGAATGCCGATGGTAACGCCGACAGGCCAGCGTATTGCTTTGGGTGATGTGGCGCATGTTTATATCGAAAATGGTCCGCCGGGTATTAAGAGCGAAAACGCGCGTTTAAATGGTTGGACGTACATTGATATTGAAGACATTGATGTCGGCAATTATGTTGAAAATGCCAAAGCATTACTTGCCGAAGAGCTTGAACTACCTGCTGGTTATTCAATTAATTGGGCGGGGCAGTATGAGTATATGGAGCGAGCCAAAGAGAAGCTGAGCTATGTTGTGCCATTAACATTGGCGATTATAGTTATTTTACTTTACCTAAACTTCAGACGGTTGAGCGAAGTTGTGGTGATCATCGCAACATTGCCGATGGCGATGATCGGCGGCTTATGGCTTATGTATCTAGAAGGTTTTAATTTCTCGGTTGCTGTTGGCGTTGGTTTTATTGCTCTGGCCGGCGTTGCAGTGGAAATTGGCGTGATCATGTTGGTCTATTTGAATCAAGCACTGCAAGATTTAAAAGATGAACACAAAGCCAAAGGCACAGCCATTGGTAAATCTGATTATTTAGAAGCCATCTTACATGGCGCGGGGTTACGTGTTCGACCTGTGATGATGACAGTGGCAACCATCATTATAGGTTTGTTACCGATTTTATATGGCGATGGCACAGGCTCTGAAGTGATGAGTCGAATTGCAGCGCCCATGGTTGGGGGCATGTCGAGTGCGGTGCTGCTTACTTTGATTGTCTTACCAGCGGTCTATTGCTTAATGAAAGCGGGTGAGATTAGAAAGTTTAATGAAAAGTTGAGTTAAAAATTCGCTGCTATCGGGTTTTAGCTCGGTAGCACCGACTTTACGTCGGGTAAGTGTTTGAAATTATGACGCGAAATGAATTCGCTGCTACCGGGTGTTTAGTGCGGTAGCAAAGACTATATGTCGGGTGAGTAGTTTTAAATTAAGACGCGAAATAAATTCACTGCTACCGGGTGTTTAGTGCGGTAGCACCGACTTTATGTCGGGTAAATTAGTAAAAATGCAAAATCAAACTTTAAAGCTAAACTGTTAGATTGGTTTGTAATAAAGGGATTTTGTTAATGTTTTCAGCTATAAATCTTCGAAAAGGCAGAGTATCAATTCCGGGAAGGTATTATGCCATTACAATCACAACTCAAGATCGGAGAGCAATATTCACCCGACTGCCCGTTAACCAGCTTTTGGGTCAAGAAATATATAAACTTGAAGATAAGCAATATGCTGACGTCATTGCATATACAATAATGCCCGATCATATCCATTTGTTGATTAAACTGGGTAGCACTCTTGAATTGGGGCAAGTCATCAAATTTTTCAAAGGACGAACTGCGACTCTTTTAAGAAATACCGTCACAGGAAAGGTTTGGCAAAAAGGGTATTACGATACATGTATAAGGCGAGAAGAAGAGCTGTTAAATCAAGCGAGATATATTGTTGCAAATCCGTTGCGAAAAGGCTTGTGTGAGCGAGTGTCAGATTATTCCTATTGGGATTGTATTTATTTAAATGACGCGAAATAAATTCGCTGCTACCGGGTGTTTAGCTCGGTAGCACCGACTTTACGTCGGGTAAGCGTTTGAAATTATGACGCGAAATGAATTCGCTGCTACGGGGTGTTTAGCTCGGTAGCACCGACTTTATGTCGGGTAAGAGTTTGAAATTATGACGCGAAATGAATTCACTGCTACCGGGTGTTTAGTGCGGTAGCACCGACTTTACGTCGGGTAGATGTTTGAAATTATGACGCGAAATGAATTCGCTGTTACCGAGTGTTTAGTGCGGTAGCACCGACTTTACGTCGGGTAAGTGTTTGAAATTAAGACGCGAAATGAATTCGCTGCTACCGAGTGTTTAGTGCGGTAGCACCGACTTTACGTCGGGTAGATGTTTGAAATTAAGACGCGAAATGAATTCGGTGCTACCGGGTGTTTAGCTCGGTAGCACCGACTTTACGTCGGGTGAGTAGTTTTAAATTAAGACGCGAAACAAATTCGTTGCTACCGGTGCAGTTTAGCTCGGTAGCACCGACTTTACGTCGGGTAGATGTTTGAAATTAAGACGCGAAATGAATTTGCTGCTATCAAAATGTAGCAGCAAATTCATAATACTTATCAGTTAATTATTAAAACTGATAAGACACACTTAAACGTATATCTCGGCCAGGTTCATACATACCTTTTAATGTTTCATAGCCTTTACCAAACTTACTAAAGTCGCCAACACTGCCGTGGCTTCGGTATGTTTCGTTAAATAAGTTTTGAATAGAAAGGTCAAAACGTAACTGCTCACTTGGTTCGTAACGTGCGTATACGTCAACCAAGTTGTAACCTTCTTTATCGATGCTACTTAGCTCATCTACCCAGCCTAACTCTAAAGAGCGGTGCATAACTTCGATATCATTTAAGTCCGCAACATACTTAAAATTAAAGCCCGTTTTAATGCTATCTGTTACTTCATAGTTAAAGTTGATATTCAGTGCGTCACCTACAGCATTACCAAGTCCACCATATTCGTAGGCATTGATATCTACGTTATTGCGAATGACCTGCTGTTTGCCGCTTTCAACTGAACTATTCGGCCAAATGAATGGCATATTATTTAGTACAACATCGTTATGGTTAAAGCTGACTAATACATCAAATTGATTCGCTTGGTAGCCTGCTAAAAGTTCAACACCTGTGCTTTCTAAATCGCCGATATTTTCATAAAAAACGCCTTCACGGCCTTTGAATTTATCGAATACCACACCATTGATAGTGCTCTGGTAAACAGATGCTTCGAATAGCCATGTGCCATCGTTGTATTCAAGGCCAAGCTCAATGTTTTCTACATCTTCAGGCGCGAGTTCAGGGTTGTCGTTTACTTCACCTGCAGTAAATGCATCAGCAACTTGGCGGCCTCTTAAGGCTTCTGCATAGCCCGCGCTCAAGGTAATGTTTTCAGCTAATGTGTATTTAAAACCGATGTTTTTACTAAAGCCGTCTTGTTTTTTAACTGAAAAGTCTTTGCTCTTTGTGACAGGGTTGCCTTGCGAATCATGTTCAACTACCCATTTGCCATCCACTTTAACCCAATTTGCTTCAAGGCCTGTGTGGTCTAGCTCGTAGGCGTCATAACGTACACCAAAGCTCAGTAGTAGGTCAGGTGTAATTTGCCAATGGTCCTGAGCATACACACCAGTCACAGTACCGTCTTCGTTTGCTTTGCCGCCAAATGCTTCGTATGACTCAGAATTAACTTCATCATTCTTTTGTTCAATACCATAGGTTAGAACATGATCGCCTAGGTCACTGGTATTTCTGATATCGAAACCTGTGGTCTTAATTCCTGCGTTCCAAGTGTAAAGCTCGCGCTTTAAAGAGGACTCAGTTGAGTAAAGTGTGGTTTCTAAATTTATGAATTCGTTTAAATAAAGCGCATGGTTTAGCACTAAAGTTTCACGATCAGACCATGTTTTGAATAGCGGTGCGTCAATGGTTTGAACCCAATTCGTTTGCTTACCAAACTCGCCTTCTTCTTCGCGTGTTTCGTAACTTACGGTGATAAATTGGCTATCACTAATTTCGGCATCTACTTTAACAAAGCCCAGAGTTTGATCTGAGCCTGAACCAGGCAGCACCTCACCGTTACCATCTTCCATGTTGTCGCGGCTGACATTTACGTAAGACGCTAACACGTTCACTGAATCAGTTACACGACCATATAATGCAACACTTTGCTTGTTGCCATCGTTAGAGAAAATACTCGCTTTTGCCAATCCGCCAAACTGCTCATCCGCATTTAATAAATCGTTTGCAGTCTTTGTTTTAAAACGAATGGCACCACCGACTGCGCCACTGCCAGCTGTTGCTTCACCAGCACCCGCTTGTACTTCAACACTACGTAATAATTCTGGCTCAATTGACACACGGCCGACGTGGTGGAAAAGCGTACTAGTTTGTGGCGCGCCATCAACCGTGATGTTCATCATCGAATCTTCTAAACCACGTACAAATACCTTTTGTACAATCCCCAACGACCCCCCAACTGTAATTGATGGGGTCGCTCTAAAGATATCTTCTAAATCATTGGCTTGATAATTATCTAATTGCTCAGGCGTAATTTCTGAGTTGGTTGTCGCACCGACAACGACAATTTTTTCAATGTCTTTGTTGTCAGTGTCTTTTTCGGTTGCAAGGGCTTGAGTACTCAACAAGCCAGCTATAAGGGTAGATAGTATTTTTGTTTTGAACAAAGGAGTCGCTTTAAAAGTCATGGGGCATCTCTAATTACTGATATTTTCTAAATCATAATTATTCCTATTTGCAATTGTGATTGGTAGCACTTTTACAACTGTTACATTTGCAACTTTGGAATGGTGATTTTAACGCTGAGGCCGCCGCATTTTTGATTAAGGGCATAGATATTTGCACCAACACTTAAAAGGTGACGTTTAGCTAATGCTAACCCTAGGCCAAAGCTGTCACTTTCAGCCATTCTGCTGTCGTCAACTCTAAAGAAGGGTTCGAAGATTTTATCTAGCAAGTGCTCTGGGATCCCTGGACCTGAATCATTGATTTCTAGTAGGTAATGATCTTGCTGTTGTTTGAGTTTAACCGAAACGGTTTCTTTGCATGGCGTGTACTTTAGTGCATTTCGCAGTACGTTTTCTATTGCAGGGCAGAGTGCTTTATGACTTGAGTCAGAGATCACTGCAGAATTCGGTAGTTCACTCTCTATGAACTTACAGGCAAACTCGAATCTGGCGTCTTCAATCAAGACATCGAGTAAATCAACTAACTCTACTTGTTCCTGCATGATTTTGGGCTGTTCATTTTCGAGCCAAGCAAAAGTGAGGGTATTCTCAACAAGCTTTCTAATTTGCTTAGATTCCCTTGAAATACGTTCTAAATGTTGTGAGCTATTACTCGAGTCAAAGTTCTCAACGGCAATATCTAAACGAGTTAATGGCGTTCGCAACTCATGAGATAAGTCAGCTATGAGTTGCCTTTGATTCTCGATAAGCTCTCCAATTCTTGATGCCATTGAATCAAAAGTATTGGCAAGATGAGACAACTCATCATCACGTTTAGCAAAGTGTTGGCCGACTCGAACAGATAAGTCACCCTTGCTGAATGCGAGGGTGGCATTATCGAGGCGGTGTAATGGCGTAATGATGTGCCTATACAGAATAAACGTGAGCAATATAAGTAACATCATCGGAATAACTATCTGCAAAGCAAATTTCGTTGTTAACCAATGCGTGCCCGGTCGCATTCGCTCAGGTAATCGAATTAAAAAACTGGCGCCATACTCTTGAAAAGGTAACTCCATAATCGGGTTATCAGAAAAGTAGAGGTGGATCTTCCAATCAATGCTACGTCCAAAATGATAATAACCTACGATATCTTTATCGTAAGGCTTACCCGCAAATTGCTCAGCTTTAAAACCGACGACAGACACCCACACGTTCTCTTGTTGCTCTATGTCTTGAAGGTACTTTTCTAATCCAACAAAGTCTTTTTGCACATAATATGACTCTGCTTTTTCGCCCCAAGCTCTTAATTCAGCTCTATGCTCGGCTTTAATAAAGCTCATTTTCTCTTCGGTTTTTAAGGTAATGGTGTGAACCAAATAGAAAAAAGTCACTAGGCCTGTTGCAAGAATAAAAAACAGCTTCCAGAAAATCTTACGCTTCATTTAAAACAGTACCCTTTGCCATGCACTGTTTGTAAGCGATCTCCCTGCCAGCCTGCTTCATTAAGCTTGCGCCTTACACGGCTTAAATGCATGTCGATACTGCGGTCGTATGCCCCCAGTTTTTTATTTAATACAGCTTCGTGCAACTCCGCTTTTGGGATAATAACGTTCTGCTTACTAAGCAGGTTCCACAATAATTTAAATTGGATGGGGGTAAAATCTAAAAGTACATCATTAAGATGTACTTGCTGTGTGTTCACATTTATAGATAAGCCATCAAAGTGCATATGTTCTTGGCTGCTACTTTCTATGTCGGGTTTGGCTCTGCGTAAAAGACTTTCAATACGAAGAAGCAATTCTTGGCTGTTAAAAGGTTTGGCGACATAGTCATCAGCCCCATGAGTAAACCCTAAAATACGTTCTTCTTCAGCGCCTTTGGCCGAAACCATGATCACAGGGATCTGACTTACTTGTCTTAATTGTTTAAGCAGAGTGACACCATCAATTTTTGGCAGCATTTTATCGAGTAAAACGAGATGATGTTGTTCTGATTTGGCTTTATCAAAACCATGCTCCCCATCAAAGCATTGTTCAACGAGGTAGCCTGCTTTTTTCAGTAAGTCAGATAAATAATTGCTGAGTGTAATGTCGTCTTCAATGAGGAGAATAGAGGTCATGGAATATGTTATTGCAAATAGAAACTGTTATTATTTGCAATAATAAGCTTATCAGACGGCTGTGTAAATCATTATGTTCCTTTTATGGGGTGGTTTTAGAAAGGTTAACAAAAGAAAAAAATAGTATTTAAAACATAGTGTTAATATATGTATTTGAGTTTGTATAGATGTGAGTTATCTGGGGAGAAATAGAGAGCTTGCTCAGTAACAGTGAGGTCGTTAGACTAGCTGCGATTTTTATTATGCAGGATAATGTTGTGGAATTAACAACTTGGCTAAGCCTAGCCACCATTTGCGCAATTGGCGCTATGTCACCGGGTCCTAGTTTGGCAGTCGTATTACGTCATTCTCTTTACAACAGTGCAGGGCACGGTATTGCTGCAAGTGTTGCACACGGTGTTGGGGTTGGTATTTATGCTGCGCTATCAATAGCAGGTTTAGCAAGTTTAATTACTCATTTTCCTATCGTATTCCAAGCGCTGGTCTTCGCAGGCGCCGCGTATTTAGCCTATATGGGTTATAAAATCTTGACCAGTAAGTCTTCAGGTCTAGATGTTGCTCAAGCGAGTACAACGAGTTACAAGCAAGCCGCGCAAGATGGATTTGCCATTGCTTTTTTAAATCCTAAGCTCGCTATCTTTTTTATCGCCTTGTTTTCGCAATTTATACAACCAGAAGCCATGACACTGACTGTCGCCATATTAATGTGCGCCACTGTATTGGCGATTGATACCTTGTGGTATTTCTTTGTGTCGGTTGCCAGTGCAAAAGCAAGAGAGAAGTTTGATTTAACAAAGAAGCAAGCAGTGATTGATAAGTTACTAGGCACTGCATTTTTATTACTTGCAGTAAGAGTGCTGTACCAGCAGTTAATTGGTTAAATTCGAAATACATTTGCTGCTACCGGGGTTTAGTTCGCTAGCATCGACTTTACGTCGGGTAAGTGATACGCAAAGGGGACGCGAAATGAATTCGCTGCTACCGGGGTTTAGTTCGGTAGCACCGACTTTACGTCGGGTAAGTG
>NZ_JBWVBR010000036.1:0-16146 GCF_056629255.1 Pseudoalteromonas sp. NFXS53
CCCCCTTAGCTCAGTTGGTTAGAGCGACGGACTGTTAATCCGCAGGTCCCCCGTTCGAGTCGGGGAGGGGGAGCCAACACTACTATCCTTTTATATTGTTCCCCCTTAGCTCAGTTGGTTAGAGCGACGGACTGTTAATCCGCAGGTCCCCCGTTCGAGTCGGGGAGGGGGAGCCAATATTCAGATTCTCATAGACTTTTCCTAAACATTGCACTACCCTACTACAGTTAATTTTTTCCTTTAAAATCGCTGACTCAGCTAAATTAAATCATTAAAATTTTGCTTATTTTGCGATAATTGTTCCTCAATTTTTATACCAATCCACTGAACTAAGTGGTCTATTTTGAGGCAAGAAAACTTTGTTGGTAGCAAGGCAAAGATTTTGTTATTTAGTTGTTCTAAATCAGAAATCTTTAACGTAGCTAACATCAGGTTTAATCCCTCAAAATGACTAAGTGTTATTACGGATTGGTATTAAATTAGCCTGACGATAAAGAACCGTATTATCTTGGCTATAAGTATGCGCTCAAAAAATTTAGGCTAGCTTAATCGCGACTAGATTATTTGTAGTTTGGAATAAAACTAAAAAGAACTGAAAGACACAATAATGGCAGGCTTTAAAAAACTTATATTTGTGCAGTTGATCTCTTGGCTTCTGTTTTCACTTGTTGGCGTATTCTTCTTTGCGACCAGCTTTGATTCAGCAGTCTCAAAAGCACAGCAAAGTGCACAAGTAATGGTGACTCAGTATATAAAAGAAAAAACCATGGCAGAGGTCACCCCTCAGCATATTCGTCAAGCACTGGCGAATGGTAATGTGTTTTCAACCTTCATTGTTAGAGACTTTAATGGTGACACGGTTTTAAACGTTAATACCCACAGCCCATTACCTTTTATAGCTGAAATTATCGAATCGAATATTAATGCTATTCGCCCGCAATTTGCCGTGAATGTGACCAAAGACATTAAAATTGAATTCATTATTAATGCACAAAGCCAGGCGCAACTTCTACAGCAAGCTGTCATCATGATGTTTCTTATCACCGCCCTACTCGCATTTATCCCTGTCTTTTATATGAAAGCTATATATAAACGTCTAAATCGCAATGTCAGTATGACTGTTGCTGATGCGGTAGATATGTACATTACTCAAAACCAAGTTACAGACAGCATAGAAAATGACTTTAATGCAGGTAAGGTACAAGCACTGGGTGCAGAGCTTGCGCCTTCTTTTAATCGTTTAGCACATTTCTTAAAGAGTAAACAAGAAGACATTCAAAGTGCCGCACAAAGTATAAAGCAAGAAGCTTATAAAGATGTAGTTACCGGTCTGGGTAACCGCAATATGTTCGTGGAGTACTACGAGCAGCATATTGAATCAAGCAACAAAAAGTCATTTGGTACCCTTGCCATGATCCGTTGTAGTGAACTGCAAGTGATCAACCAAACTCGTGGTTACCAAAAAGGTGACGAGTATATTAAATCAGTATCAGAGATTATTACCCATGTTTGTGGTACCTACACAGGCGGACAAACATTCCGTTTAAATAGCTCTGACTTTGCGGTTATCTTGCCAAACATTCCGGCAAAAGAAGCCGAGCACTTTGGTGATACTTTACAAGCAAGATTCACTCAGTACCAACAGAATCAAGAGCTCAGCTCAGTGGCTAACACAGGTATTGTTCCATACGAAACTGGCAAACCATTGGGTGAGATATTATCTGTGGTCGACAATGCCATGAGCATGGCCCAGAGCAAGCAAGCGAATGCGTGGCACATTCAGCGTGAATCTGACCTTATTAATAATGTTGGTGCAGGTTTTGGCAATCAAAACTGGCGTAAAGTTATCCATGATGTGATCGAAGCAAAACGCGTCAGCTTAATGATGCAAAACATTATGCCGATTGGTAAAAATGTTAAAGCCTATGCCGAAATTCAAGCGCGCTTTAAAACTGAAGATAACCAAATGCTGCCAACAGCGTCTTTCTTGGCGATGGCAGAAAAACTTGAGATGGCCATCGAAATCGATAAATTGATCATAGATACGTCGCTTGAGCTCATAAAAACCCGTAACTTCACTGAAAAGTTCTTTGGTATCAATGTAACTGCGTCAAGCGCCCACTCAGATCAATTTGTGATCTGGTTAGAGCGTCGTCTGTTAAAAGATGCCAATATTGCTTCGAAACTGATTTTTGAAGTGAGCGAGTTTGGTTTACAGCAAAATATAAAAGCCAGTAAACGCTTTATCGATATGGTTCACCGCGTTGGTGCGCGTATCACCGTAGAACGTTTTGGTGTTGGTTTAACCTCATTTAAGTTCTTCAGAGATTTAAAACCTGACTTTATCAAGATGGATGCAAGTTATACCCGTGGTCTTGAGGAAGATAAAAATAACCAATACTTTATGCGTCTGATGGTCGACCTTGCTCACCGTATTGGTGTGAGTGTGTTTGCTGAGGGGGTCGAAAACCAAGAAGAAAAGCACGTCGTCGAAACTCTCTGCCTCGACGGTGTTCAGGGTTACTACATAGAGAAACCCAAAGAAATATAGCAACAAAAAACCACACTAAAAATAGGCCCTTTCAGGGCCTTTTTTGATTTCGCCGCGTATATCCGTAAATCTTTACAAAAATACCCATTTATCAAAACAATTCTGCCGTTTTTGTTGTGATATTCAGCGCCAAACTTGGTAAAATTAACAATCGCTAGGCACTCAATAAAAAGGCGTCAACGTTAGGGGCTATAATGACTGAATATATTCTGTTGCTGATTGGCACAGTATTAGTAAACAATTTCGTGTTAGTACAATTTTTAGGCTTATGCCCTTTCATGGGCGTGTCAGGTAAATTAGACACTGCCGTGGGTATGTCAATGGCCACCACTTTTGTACTAACGCTAGCCTCAGTAACGAGTTACCTTGTTAACGAGTATATCCTACAACCTCTCGAATTAGAGTTCTTACGCACCATGAGCTTCATACTCGTTATTGCTGTAGTGGTGCAATTTACAGAAATGGTGGTTAAGAAAACCAGCCCTACACTTTATCGTTTACTAGGTATTTTCTTACCGCTTATCACAACTAACTGTGCGGTATTAGGTGTTGCCCTACTTAATATTAAAAATGAGCATACCTTTATGAGTTCAGCCGTGTTCGGTTTTGGTGCCGCGGTCGGTTTTTCTATGGTGCTGGTTTTATTTGCTGCGCTACGTGAACGTCTTGCAGTTGCCGATGTACCAACGCCGTTCAAAGGTGCGTCAATCGCCATGATCACCGCCGGCTTAATGTCTCTTGCCTTTATGGGCTTTTCTGGATTAGTGAAGTTTTAACCATGACCTTGTTTTATGCACTTATTGCGCTAGGTTCACTGGCGCTGATTTTTGGCCTTATACTCGGTTACGCCGCAGTAAAATATCGTGTTGAAAGCAGCCCTGTTGTCGACCAAGTCGATGCTATTTTACCGCAAACACAATGTGGCCAATGTGGTTACCCTGGCTGCCGCCCTTACGCTGAAGCCATTGCCAATGGCGACGAAATTAATAAATGCCCACCAGGTGGTGATGCCACCATTAAAAAGTTAGCCGATTTAATGGGCGTTGAGCCTAAACCTTTAGCTGGCGGCGAAGAAGCTGAGCCTGTTAAAACTGTGGCATATATTCGTGAAGATGAATGTATCGGTTGTACTAAATGCATTCAAGCTTGTCCGGTTGACGCCATTGTCGGTGCAACTAGACAAATGCATACCGTATTAAAAGATGAATGTACCGGTTGTGACTTATGTGTTGAGCCTTGCCCGGTTGATTGTATTGATATGATCCCTGTTGCTGAAACTAAGCAAACATGGAAATGGCAGTTAAACGCCATTAACGTCACTCAGATTGATTAGAGGTTGCCGTGGAATCGTTATTTGAACAAATTGAACGTGGAGCACTGTGGCAATTTCCTGGTGGTATTCACCCACCAGAACAAAAAACATTGTCGAACCAACTGCCAATTCGCCAGTTACCCTTACCTGATAAGTTGGTTATTCCGTTAAAGCAGCATATTGGTGCCAATGGTCAACTGCTTGTCCATGTGGGCGATCATGTTTTAAAGGGCCAAGCACTTACAAAACCAGCTGGCAATTGGTCTTTACCTATCCATGCCGCTACTTCAGGCACCATCACCGCCATTGAGCATAGACCATCGGCACACCCGTCCGCTTTACCAGAGCCGAGCATCGTACTTGAGCCTGATGGTAAAGACACTTGGTGTGAGCTTGAACCTCTTGCTCAATACAAAGATATTTCAAAACAGCAACTGGTCGATAAAATTCATGATGCAGGCATTGCCGGTATGGGTGGCGCAGGCTTTCCAACCTATGTGAAAGCCAGCAGCCAAGCAGAAATTGACTTTTTTGTTGTCAATGGCGTTGAATGTGAACCTTATATCACAGCCGATGACATGTTAATGCGTGAACATGCCGAGCAAATCGTGCAAGGCATCGAGATCATGCAACACCTACTTGCTCCAAAATATGTTTTAGTTGGTATTGAAGATAATAAACCTGAGGCCATTGCTGCGATGCAGAAAGCCTCAGCACATAACGATAAAATCTTCGTTCGCTCAGTGCCAACCAAATACCCTTCTGGCGGTGAAAAACAACTGATCAAAGTACTGACTTCTCGCGAAGTGCCCAGTGCGGGCATTCCTGCAGATATTGGCGTATTAGTGCAAAACGTCGGTACTTTATTTGCGATAAGCGATGCTGTGCTTCGTGGCAAACCGCTCATTGAGCGTGTTGTTACTGTAACCGGTAACACCATCAAACAAGCACAAAATGTTTGGGCACTGATGGGCACTGAGATTAAGCACCTACTCGATAGCCAAAAGTTCGAACCTGTTACTGCACAGCGCGTTATCATGGGTGGACCAATGATGGGCTTCACCTTACCAACAGTGCGCATTCCTGTGGTCAAAACCACCAACTGTATTTTGGCACCTGACAACCAAGAGCTAGCCGAGCCAAGCGATGAAAAAGCTTGTATTCGCTGTAGTGCGTGTGCCGATGCTTGCCCGCAAACTTTGCTACCACAACAATTACAATGGTTTGCTAAGGGCAAAGAGTATCAAAAGCTTGAAGAATACAACCTGTTTGATTGTATTGAATGTGGTGCGTGTTCTTACGTGTGCCCGAGTGAAATTCCACTGGTGCAATATTACCGTGTTGCTAAAGCTGAGATCCGTGAACAAAAACTAGAACAGATCAAAGCTGAGCGCGCAAAAGAACGTTTCGAAGCCCGTAAAGAGCGTTTAGAGCGAGAGCAAGAAGAACGTCAAAACCGTCACAAACGTTCAGCTAGCCGCGCTACTCAATCAACACAAAGTAAAGAAAAAGTGGCTGAAGCACTTGAGCGTGTTAAGAATAAGAAAACACCAGAAAAGTCAGCTGTTGAAGCTGCAATTGCCCGCGCTAAGGCGAAAAAAGCAGCCGATGGGTCACTTGAGCCAGATAACAGTGCTGTTGCATTAGAGCGCGCTAAACGTAAAGAGCAAGCTCGCCAATATAAGGCAGAGAAAACCACTGACGACAGTACCGATAAGCCTAAAGATAATAAGGCTGCTGTAGCTGCTGCCATTGCACGTGCGAAAGCAAAAAAGGCCGCACAACAAGCCGATGCTGATGATGTAAATTCAAAACAACAAACAACTCAGACGGATACATCTACCGATCCGCGTAAAGCAGCTGTTGCCGCCGCCATCGCTCGTGCAAAAGCAAAGAAAGCAGCGCAAAGCGCAGAGCAAGATGAAGCGCCGGCAGAAACAGAAAGCACAGAAGATCCGCGTAAAGCAGCAGTTGCTGCCGCCATTGCCCGTGCAAAAGCAAAGAAAGCAGCTAAAGAAACAGAGCAAAGCGATGACTCAGTATCTGATAGCGAGTCAGAAGATCCACGTAAAGCCGCTGTTGCTGCCGCCATCGCCCGAGCAAAAGCGAAAAAAGCAGCGAAAGAAGCTGAGCAAAGCGATGATCCTGTAGCTGATAGCGAGTCAGAAGATCCGCGCAAAGCAGCTGTAGCAGCGGCCATCGCCCGAGCAAAAGCGAAAAAAGCAGCTAAAGAAGCTGAGCAAAGCGATGAAACTGTTGCTGATAGCGAGCCTGAAGATCCGCGCAAAGAAGCAGTAGCAGCCGCCATTGCCCGTGCAAAAGCGAAAAAGGCAGCTAAAGAGGCAGAGCTTGCGGCTAGCGAAGACAATGTCGAAGCTGATATTCAAACTGAGCAAGCCAAACAAAGCAGCGAGCCTGAAGATCCGCGTAAAGCGGCTGTTGCTGCAGCCATCGCCCGAGCTAAAGCGAAAAAGGCTGCAAAAGAAGCTGAACTAGCAGCTAGCGAAGAAAGTGATGAGACTGATACTCAAACTGAGCAAGCAGAACAAAGTAGCGAGCCAGAAGTTCCACGCAAGGCTGCAGTTGCGGCAGCCATCGCCCGAGCAAAAGCAAAGAAAGCAGCTAAAGAAGCACAATTAAAGCAAGAATCAGAAGAAGGAAATGAACCGTCATGAAATTAACCATGGCTTCATCGCCCCACAATCATAGCCATAAAGCACTGAATAAATTAATGATGACAGTGATCGCTGCGTGTGTGCCCGGGATCATCGCTCAGTGCTACTTTTTTGGCTCAGCTGTTTTAATTCAAATACTCATCGCACTCATTTCTGTCAGTGCATTTGAAGCAGCTATTATGAAGATCCGTAATAAAGCCATTTGGCCATCATTAAGCGATGGCTCTGCTTGGCTAACTGGTGTGTTGCTGGCAATCAGTATTCCGCCCCTCGCACCTTGGTGGGTCATCGTCATCGGCTGTCTTTTTGCCATCGTGATCGTGAAACAGCTTTATGGTGGTTTAGGCTTTAATTTATTCAACCCGGCTATGGCAGGTTATGTCTTATTGCTTATTTCATTCCCGGTGCAAATGACAGCTTGGTCGCCAGTTTCTGAACTATTAGTGACTCCTTTAAGTTTTATTGATCAACTTGCTTTAATTTTCACCCAAACCACAACGTCAGGTTTAACCCTAGAGCAAGTCAGAGCGGGTGTTGATGGTGTCACTATGGCAACACCACTCGATACAGTAAAAACAGCTGTTTCTCAGGGCTATACTGTCACTGAAGCGATGCAAAGCGCCATGTTTGCCGATTACGCCGGTAAAGGCTGGATGTGGGTTAACCTAGTTTATCTGGCCGGTGGTATTTTCTTACTTTGGCGCGGCATTATTAACTGGCATATCCCAGTCGCCTTCATTTTTGCATTGGCATTTTGTAGTGCAGTGGGTTATATCGTTGCCCCAGGTAGCCACGCAGGCCTTGTTTTCCACCTACTCAGTGGCGCAACTATGTTAGGGGCATTCTTCATTGCCACCGATCCGGTTTCTGCTTGTACCACAAATAGAGGCCGTTTAATCTTTGGTGCAGCCATTGGCGTACTTGTATATATCATTCGCACCTATGGCGGTTATCCAGATGCCGTAGCCTTCTCTGTGTTACTCATGAATATGGCAGTACCATTGATTGATCACTACAGTCGCCCGCGCACATTTGGTCATGGAGGTGCACAATGATAGCCAAGTCTATGTATAAAAATGGCGCCATATTGTGTGTTTTTGCATTGGCAACCACAGGCAGTGTAGCTGTGGTTCAGAGCCTGACTGAAACACGGATCGCAGAGCAAGAAAAAGCGCAATTGATGTCTTTACTGTCTCAAGTTATTCCAAATGAGCGTTACGACAACCAGCTCTATCTTGATTGCGTAGAAAGTGACGCGCCAGAGCTTGGCCCAGCAGGCCCGCACATTATCTATCGTGCAAGATTAAACGGTGAACCCGCGGCTTTACTTGTTCGTCATATCACTCCAAAAGGTTATAGCGGTAATATCGACATTTTAACTGCAGTTACAAAACGTGGCGAAATCACAGGTGTACGTGTTACCCGTCATGAAGAAACTCCCGGCCTTGGTGATAAGGTAGAGCTTTCTAGATCTGATTGGATCACCACATTTAATGGTATGCAAATCAACGATGCCGACGATGGCCGTTTCGCGGTTAAAAAAGATGGTGGCGAGTTTGACCAATTTACTGGCGCAACCATTACGCCTAGAGCAGTGACTGGCTCAGTGGGAGAAGCCGCTTGGTACGCAACAACACACTTTGATGCTTTATTTGCCAAAGACAACCTGTGCGCAGGAGAAACACAATGAGCGAATATAAAACCCTCATAAAAGATGGCATGTGGGCCAACAACCCAGCGATTGTTCAGCTACTTGGTCTATGCCCACTACTTGCTGTAACCAGCACCATTACCAATGCTATGGGCTTGGGGATCGCAACCCTACTGGTACTGGTTGGCTCGAATGTCACTGTGTCATTGGTACGTAATTTTGTACCAAAAGACATTCGCATTCCTGTATTTGTCATGATAATCGCCGCGTTTGTAACCATAGTACAGTTATTAATGAACGCTTATACCTTCGGCTTATATCAAGCTCTGGGGATCTTCATTCCATTAATCGTAACCAACTGCGCCATTATTGGTCGTGCCGAAGCCTACGCTTCTAAAAATACCCCGCTATTATCTGCATTTGATGGTGTCATGATGGGTCTTGGTTTTATGGTAGTGCTGGTGCTACTAGGCGCAATGCGAGAGTTAATTGGCCAAGGTACCTTGTTTGATGGTGCAAACTTACTATTAGGCGATTGGGCGACGGTTCTGCGTATTGAAGTTTTTCAATTTGATAACCAATTCTTAGTGGCTATTTTACCGCCCGGTGCCTTCTTAGGTTTGGGTTTATTAATTGCCGCTAAAAATGTCATTGATGCACAAATTAAAGCGAAAGCACAGCCTACGCAAGAAGCAGAAAAAGCGCCAAGAGCACGTGTTACTAGCTTAACTTAAACGGGTTACGAACAATGAACAAAACCAAAAGACTCGAGATCTTAACCCGTTTACGTGATGACAATCCAAACCCAGAAACGGAATTGGATTTCACCACTCCATTTGAGTTGCTTGTTGCTGTCACCTTGTCAGCACAAGCCACCGATGTGAGTGTGAATAAAGCAACAGCAAAACTATTTCCAAAAGCAAATACCCCTCAAGGTATTTTGGATATTGGCTTAGAATCACTCAGAGATCACATTAAAACCATTGGTTTATATAATTCTAAAGCCAATAACGTCTATAAGATGTGTCAGATCCTCATCGATAAACATGGCGGTGAAGTACCTGAAAACCGTGAAGCATTAGAAGCCCTACCAGGAGTGGGTCGCAAAACCGCAAATGTGGTTTTAAACTGCGCGTTTGGCTGGCCAACCATTGCAGTCGACACCCATATTTATCGCGTTTCAAATCGCACTAAATTTGCCATGGGTAAAGACGTGGTTGCCGTTGAAGAAAAGCTAGAAAAAGTGGTACCAAAAGAGTTTAAAGTCGATGTGCATCATTGGCTGATTTTACACGGCCGTTATGTGTGTGTTGCCCGCAAACCAAAATGCGGCTCATGTATTATTGAAGACTTATGTGAGTTTAAAGAAAAGACAGATTAAAACTAATTATGCTTTGAGCAAGGAACAGACGGTTTCAAGCCACTTCATGCACGTTGCAAAATGTGATCTTATGAATTATTTACCCTATAAATTTTTCCAAGAGACCTAAAAACAGCTGTTTGTGCAACTTTATGATGAAGTAATCAAGATAATTGGTGCTGTGAGTGAAACTAATTTTGTTCTAATCCCAGTTGAGTTTACGATAAATTCTTCATCGACATTCTTGGAATGTCTCTACTACACGTAAGATCTGTAAGTTAGCATACTCGGCAAAGAATTCATTAGGAAGTTATAAGTGATTTATATTATTAGAATTTATCAAGCATTGTTTATTTATCTATTATTAGATCGAGCTCAACTTACCTTAATTTATGGAACTGGTGAAGCTTCTATGCTCATAGCGTACTGCTTCTTTGTTGTCTTTTATTTTATTTTCGATGTAAAAAACAATTTATGGTGTGGCTTTACTGCACTTGCTTCACTATTCACTTACCAAGCCATTCCATACTTTATTTATGCTAGTTCATCATATGAACATACTGTCACCGGGCAGTTAATTCTACTTGGGTTAGTTGTTGGGTTCTACGGACCTGCGTTTGGCTTGGTTTTTAGCAAGATACGAAGAAATAAAAAGGGACAGGCATAAAATCTTGCAAAACTTAAGCTGTGGGCTAATGCATACAGTTTAAATTTGAGTTCATAAGTAAACGGGGTCATCCGTTGTAAAGTACGCGATTGATTTTCTACAGGATGATTTTAAGCGTAAAGTGGTAGCCAATAAACGGATGAGTAGAGCCATGGAGTTTAGCTCTACTCAAGAAAACGTTAAAAAAGCGCACACGACTTTTTAATGATAAGTTCTATGTATATCCCCTGAGCGATTTGCCTTATCACTGATCATTACTTTTCCTTGCTTCACGTCATAACTTGAAAAGGCATTAACCTTCATTTTTGTTAAGCTTTTCTCACTATTAATAGACACTTTATGTAAGTATTCACTCTCATCCTCTGCATTCATATAATAAAGGTGTTGGTTATCTATTTTGGCCCAGTAGAACTCATTAGGTAGAGTCAAAAGGGTCGGCTCAATTTGATGGTCTTTACTAGCGGTATTTAACCTCACTTGATACAAGCGGTGACTTCCTTGCTCAATGAGGTAAGCATTTCCCATTTGCGAATTATCAGATAAGCCATAAGCCCACTCCCCTTGTGGTAAATCGATGCGTTCTCCTGCTAGATTGCGAATATGCAGATTAGGTTTGGCATGTTTAACCGCTGTAATTGCAACCATATCATTTGAAAGCCAATCTACGGCGATCACAGGTACATCACTGGTAAAAATAGCTTTTTCATCTGAAAGAACATCGAGCGGTTGTTGAGACTTCAGCTTATGGAGTGGGAGCGCGAAGACATCGTTGTCGATGGCGAGTAAAACTTGTTTATCATCGGGTGAAATCGCCATATTACTCAGGGCATAAGATGACGTAAATTGGGTTAATATTTTTGATTGTGCTCGATGACTGTCTACAAAGTAGATCTGCATTACACCACTGCGATTTGAAGCAAATAAGTAATCATCACTTTGACGAAACAAGGCCGGGTATGAATCAAACACTGCCGAATTATGCAGCGAACGTGTTGCATCATCTGATAGTAACCTCAAATTATAGTCATCTTGCTCAGTGCTAAACAGCAGAGAATGCCCATCGGCTATGCGGTTTAATCGCTTAGAAAGTCGCTCTGAAACATTAACCACAACTCGACTGTTGTCACCATCAAAGTCACTTTGCATAATCTTCTGCATAGACGAAGACGAATAATAAAAGATTTGCTCGGAGTCATGTGCCCAAATGGCTTCATAAACAGGCCTATTAAATTGCTTGCCAGCTGTGACTTGGTGACTTATCAAGTTGAATGACAGCAGCTGAGTTTTATAATCACTCCCTGTGCTCATAACCAATAGCTTCTCGCCATCTGGTGACACATCTAAGTGGTGATATCCCCACCCTTTTGGTGCTGGTTGATTCAGTAGAACATGTTCATTTTTATCAAGGTCATAAGCATATATATGGTTAGGCCAAAAGTTTTCAGGCTGAGCAGTATAATAAATTACGTTTTTCTGGGCGTGATAAGCGATGTCTTTGACTCTTTTATCATGGCAGTTAAATAACATCGTTTCCTCAGCGACACTAAAACCCTCACCTTGCTGATAATTCAAGCGGGCTTGATAAACATCACACCGCCCCTGACCTTTGTCTAAATAAATAAATTCACTCCGTGTATCTTGCTCGGTAACAGCAATAATTTCGCTAATAGGATGAGGCAGTGATAGTCGATTTACAGACGCGGTATATATATTTTTCACCCATAGTTCAACATCATCAGACACATTACGTGCTCTTAAATAAAACAAGTGGTTTTGATCTGGGTGCATACGTGGAGAAAATTCTAGTCCCTGCTCTCTCGTTAATGCCACTGAATAAGCAAGCTTGTCATTGTCATTTTGCTTAAAAACAAGCCATACAGCAGTAAGTAAAAACAACCCCAAAAAGATAACTAGGAGCTGACGATATAGATTAAAGTTAGCCGCTTCATTTTCTTGACTATCATTAACCATTGACTCTGCATTAGCAGGCGAAATTTTATACTCAGAAATAGTGCAAATAAATCGGTAACCTCGCTTTGGCACCGTTTGTATATATTTTGGCTGTTTTGGGTCGTCATTAAGGGCTTTCCGCAGATTGCCAACTAACTTATTAATCGCATTATCTGTCACTAGGGTATTAGCCCATACCGTTTCGAGCAGCGTTTGCCTTGAAATTAACTGCTCTGGGTGGGTGATAAAAAACTCTAAAAGCGCAATGAGTTTGGGCTCGATTTCTACTTGCGTGTTTTGTGTTGTGAGCAAACGTTGTTGCTGACTGTCAAAAATAAAATCGCCAAACTTAAGCATAAACAATTGTAATCAATAGATAAAAATTAATATTTCAGCACTTTATCACAGTATCTAACAGGTACAAAAAACAAACTTCAGAACAATCATCGAGCAAAAACTGATTGCCTTGCGACGATTAATCCTCTTTTCATCCCTTTTTTTCCTGCAAATTTCATTACTTTCGAAGTTTTTCCGAGCAATTTAGACACCGGTTAATTAGTACAACTAAAGGAACTAAAATGAAGAAAGTTATCGTCTTTATATTTACTCTATGTTTTATATTTAATTTAAGTGCTTATGCATCCGAACGGGGCTCCACGATAGAAGATGGGATCTATTCCTCTATTTTATCTGAGCATCGCGGGCTATTAATTCACTTACCCAATGCTTATCACCTAAATAAGTCGCAAACCTACCCTGTTTTATATTTGACGGATGGGCTAAGAAACTTTAAACATGCGGCTGGTACTTTAGATCTATTGACTCAGTCTGATCATGCTAAAGAAATGATCATCGTCGCCATTAAAAATACGCACAGAACACGTGATTTCACGCCAACTTACGATGAAAGCTATAACCAGTGGGGGGTATCTGGTGGGGCTGATAATTTCTTGGACTTTATAGAAAAAGAGCTTATTCCTCATATCAATAAACGCTACCGTAGTAATGGCTTTAAGGTGTTATCAGGCCACTCGCTCGGTGGACTGCTCTCAATCTATGCATTACAAACACGACCTCAGTTATTCCAAGCCCATTTTGCTTTTAGCCCAAGCCTTTGGTGGCACAAAGGAAAAGTGCTAAAACAAGCTCACACTTTTTATAAACAAAAGAAAAACCTAAATAACTATTTATATTTAAACCTCGCTGATGAAACTGGCCATATGTTGAGCTCTTTTCAGCAATATCGTGAATTACTAGGTAATCAAACACGTCCAGGCTTCGATTATGATTTAGAGTTTATAAAAGAAGAAAATCATAGTACATCAGCAATGGTAGGACAGAACAGAGCCTATGTTGAGTTATTTGAACAATTCAAATGCTCTCCAGACTTTGCTGCGAAAGGATTAACAGGTATTGATGCTTGCTATGCTCAACTCTCTAAGCAATATGGGGTCAACTTAAAACCTGATTATCTAGCTTACAGATACGCTGCCGAAAAGGCTATTACAGACAAACGCTACGCCGATGCCATAAACATATACACACAACTTATCAGTACTTACCCTACTCGCACTGATGCCTATTTCAGACTTGCCTATTTGTATGAAGGTAAAGGAGAAAATACCCTAGCTATACAGACTTTAGACAAGGCACTCAAAGTCAGCCTGACTGAAAATGTTGAGAACAACAAGATTAAGACTTTCAGAGCCCATGTTATGGCTAAGCTGCCGGAACAAAAGTGCGAAACAGCAAAAATTTATGTGAAAAACGGCAAAACAAAATGCGCGCTGTAGACTATACCAACCCTCAATAATACTCAATCATTCTGAGGGACTAAAACTGACGCTAACTTCGTTGGAAATCTCTTATTTACGACTGCATGGATGCAGAAGGTAGAGCAATGCAGGAGCAATTGCCGAGAACAACTAAATAGCAAAATTTCCGCCTTGCCTACATGGAAGTAGGTACCTCAGCGATAGCAGGACGCGTAAGCGGCGTTCCCGACAAATTTTCCTTGCCTCAAAATAGATCGCTTAATTAAGAGGATTGGTATTTGAGGGAGCTTGCTCCCTCTAATTACTTTCATTGAATGACAAAAGACTGTATTTTATCGCACAAACTTTTCAATAAACTGATCAACTAAAGCTGCTTGCGCATTAAGCGATTCTTGCGTTTTAGACATAGTTGCAATGGTTTTATCTGAGCTTTGCATTGAGTCGTTGGCTAATTGCGAGATATGAACCGCATTATTATTTAGCTCATTTGATACACCCGACATTTGCTCTGTCGCCGTAGCAATTTGATAGTTCAAGCCTGAAATATCATTCACTATGGCATTGATACTTTCTAAACTCGCCTGCGCACCTTCGGCTTGGGTTACACAATCTGTTGATTTATTTACACCATTTTGAATTGCTTGCACTGCTCGCTCAGCTCTTGTCCGCAAATTAGCAATAATGTTATCGATTTCTTTGGTCGACTCTTGAGTGCGCTGGGCAAGTGCCCTTACCTCATCAGCCACCACTGCAAACCCTCTTCCCTGCTCTCCAGCTCTTGCGGCTTCAATCGCAGCATTAAGCGCTAATAAGTTAGTTTGCTCTGAGATCCCTCGGATCACATCTACCACACTGCCAATATTGACTGTCTGCGCATTCAAATCTTCTATATCAACCTGAGTTTGGGTCAATTCTTCTGCCAACGCATAGTTGTTTTTCATGTTTTCATTGACGGCTTCATTACCAATTTTTACTGACTCTAAAGCGGCCTCAGAGCGTTCAGCTGCATTATTGGTATTACTTGCAACTTCAGAAATGGTTGCTGACATTTCATTGATGGCGGTAGCTAATGCATCGGTTTGCATTTGCTGGCTATTCAATAATTCTGCACTATGGTTGCACTCTTTCACCGTTTCATTGGCTTGCTCAGTTACGGTTGAACTGGCGTCTTTTACTCGACCTAGCACCGCCCTCAGCTCCGATTCTCTCGCTAACAATGCTAACTCGATTGCTGCAATATCATTTACTTTCCCTAAGTAAATTTTTTGCATTAGTGGATTATCATAGACTTTTTTAGCTTGCTCACTTAACGCTCTAACAGGCGCCAACTTTCTATGAGTTACTGCGAGGACTGCTAATAACAAAACCGTCTCTAAGATATAGTTCCAAGGCGCTGGTAGCGACGTTAAAAACATAGTAATAACGTAGAATGAGACCACAATTGCCATCATCTGCGAAGATAAAGACCATGATGGTGCCGTTAGCTTTTCTGCAGAGCTACCAGAATTAAGCTTTTGATAAATATTCTCAGCCCGATTAACAACAGCTCTATCTGGTTTGGTTCTCACCGATTGATACTCAACGGTTTTACCTGAGGTATCTTTTATTGGTGTAACAAAGGCATTCACCCAGTAATGATCACCATTTTTACAGCGGTTTTTCACCATACCCATCCAAGACTGCCCACTGCCAATATAATCCCATAGATTTTTAAAAGCGGATTTAGGCATGCTCGGGTGGCGAACAATATTATGCGGTTTATTTTCTAGTTCATGCAGCTCAAATCCAGCGACTTCGCAAAATTGCTTATTCGCATATTTAATCTGGCCTTTGGTATTGGTTGTAGATAACAGATTGTAATGATTGGGGTAATCATACTCTCTGTTGGTCACTTGATTTCTTCCTTTAGTCATCGTCGTTCACACTTATTAAAAAAGATATGATAGTTTTTTCGTAGAAAATCGCGAAAGCCTTTTCGCTGCAAAAAATTGATCGAGATCAATTTGGAGTACTGAAGTAATAAAATATAGACGATCTAAGAATAGATAGATAATTTATTAAAATTTAATTCAGAGAAAAAAAGAGATGATTTAATAGGAGTTTTTTACAAATAAAGCAAGAAGAGTGGCGTCCCCTAGGGGATTCGAACCCCTGTTACCGCCGTGAAAGGGCGGTGTCCTAGGCCTCTAGACGAAGGGGACGCAG
>NZ_JBWVBR010000037.1:0-12631 GCF_056629255.1 Pseudoalteromonas sp. NFXS53
GCGGAGTGGACGGGACTCGAACCCGCGACCCCCGGCGTGACAGGCCGGTATTCTAACCAACTGAACTACCACTCCGCTTTATTCTTGTTGTCAGGTTGCTCCCTGACAGCGGCGTGAATAATACGAATCGACCTGTTTAGAGTCAACTGTTTTTTTTAAAAAAACTGTCTTTTTTAGTCTCCATCCATAGAAAGGTTCAAAATATCACCTGATTTGTTATTTTTTGAACCATTCGGATCATTTTCGTTATCTTTGTCGTCATCCTGCTCTGTTGTCGATTGCTTTTTCTTGAATGACGGTAATTTAATTTTCAGTTTAATTGGCTTATTCTGAACAAAAACTCTGATGGCTAACCATCCAATAAGCATCACAAAAACATTACCAACAGCAATAATCGTGATTAAAGCACCTGTGCTCAAAGTAGGCTCAGGTTCTGGGGGAGGTAATTTAGCAAGTAAAGGGTTTATTTTTGGCGCTTGTAACTCGGGAACCTTCTCAATTGGCCTTTCAATCTCAAAGTTATACATAGGCAACTTGGCCATAAATTCCCTACCATTGATATTTTCACCGAAAACAGAAAACTCGATTTGATAACGACCCCAATCATAATTACTCACTTCCAATTTTCGGTAAAGACGTGCTTCGGGGTTAATTGTAAAGATTTGCTCTTCACCGTTTGGATAAAAGATCTTGCCTTGAAAAATAACCATCTCAGGTTTAATGATATCTTGATCTAACTTAATCAACAGTTCATGACTGGCTGTAGCACTGCTGGCGAGTGTCAAATCAAACTCAAATGGGGGCTCTGCAATAACGATAGGCGCTTGTACTACCCTTCTTTTTAGAATGGGCGTTTCTATATAAAACTCTGGTTGCCATTCACCTGCTGGGAATGTGAGCTTAAACTCTCCAGTAAAAATACCGTCCATCGGCCTTTCATCAAACTCGCGACCATCATCTTTGAATTCGGTCACACTTTGTGTGCCTGCACCAAAATTATCATATTGATCATTGTTGGTACTCACGAACTCAACAATAAGACTCACCACATCTCGAAAATATCCGACATCTATAGGCTGGTCATCATTCGTTACTTGACCAGTCACTTTCAGTGTTTCTCCCCTAAACATGAGCTTAGGTAAAGGCTCTACAACAAGCTCAATGTCACCTAACACCATAATTCGACTATCAGATTGCACCCTACCTATCACTTGCCAAGGACCTGGCGTTGGGTTTTCTATGGTAATAAGGTCATAACTTGCTTCGTCGTACCACTCTAGCATTTCATCTTTCATTGCATGATGCGCATAGTATTTACTGCCATCAGGCTTAACTAAGATAACCGCTGGAGAGCCTGGCTTACGAAAGAAAAGCAGTGTAATTTTTTCGACTTTATGGTCGATACGGAAACGGTTATCTAACAAAGGAACTTCATTTACTTTGCGATTATTCTTCAACAACGTAATTGATGGGGTTGTTGTGAGTGCGATACATTCATTCATGAAAAACAAGAACAGCACTAACAATAATCGCTTCATATAAACTTACCTTAATTTTGTTCCCAAAGTGTCTCGCCATTTTTATTGACGACTTTAAGCCTTTCTTCATGCGCTACTATTTCATCGGCAGAAGCTTTGACAACTTTAAGTGCCGGACGGTTATCAGCCAAACGTCGAATACTGGTGTTATCAGTTTGCGATGTGTCTTCGGTATTATTCGCCAAGTTCATTTTTACTTGACCACCCGTCATTGCTAGATAAACGTCAGCAAGGATCTCTGAATCCAGTAATGCGCCGTGAAGTGTACGTTTGGCGTTATCTATGTCATAACGGCGGCATAATGCATCAAGATTATTTTTCTGCCCTGGATGCAGATTTCTCGCCATCACAAGCGTATCTAACACTTCGCAATACTCGTGAGTGTTAGGGTAGCCTTGCTGTAACAGCGCAAATTCGTTATCCATAAAGCCGACGTCGAACGGTGCATTATGAATAATGAGCTCAGCCCCTTTTATATAATCAAAAAACTCTTGTGCTATTTGATGATAAAGCGGTTTATCTCTTAAAAATTCATTGGTGATACCGTGAACATCGATTGCCTCCTCTTCAATATCACGCTGAGGGTTGATGTACACATGAAAGTTATTTCCTGTTAAACGGCGATTAATGAGTTCAACACACCCAATTTCAATGATCCTATGTCCTGCTTTCGGATCGATACCTGTGGTTTCAGTATCTAGGACTATTTGTCTCTTTAACATATCGTCTGCCTGTTAACTTTGCTATTGTTAGCAACTAATCACTTTATTCTACATAAAAACAGGCTAATTCGTGCAAAAAAGCGTAGAGATTTATACCGATGGTTCATGTTTAGGCAATCCCGGACCTGGTGGGTATGGCATTTATCTTCATTATCAAGGTCATGAAAAAACGCTCTCTCAGGGTTATAAACTCACTACCAATAATAGAATGGAGATGCTCGCCGCCATTGTTGCACTCGAAACCCTAAAACGTCCTTGCACAGTCGTATTACATACTGACAGTCAATATGTCAAACAAGGCATCGAGTCTTGGATTGCAGGATGGAAAAAGCGTAACTGGCTTACCTCTGCAAAAAAGCCAGTAAAGAACGTTGATTTATGGAAGCGCCTCGATGAGGCCTGTCAAAGACATGACATAGAGTGGCGTTGGGTAAAAGGTCACAGTGGCAATAAATATAACGAAATTGTAGATGACTTGGCCAGAGAAGCTGCAGGTAGTTCAAAACTGCTTGAAGATGAAGGATATCAAGCAGCTTAAGTTTTGTTATTAGTTCGATTTGTCTCGAGTTTGTCTGAGTCCCGCATTTTTAACTGCAGGGGCCCATTTGGGCCTTGCGTGCCATTTAGGTTTAATTGGTGTCAAAGGTGCGACCCGCTTTCGAGCTACCAGCATATAGCAGCTGCCCATAGGTTTTAAATAGTGACGACAAAAACGCCGCCAAGGCGCAAAACGAGATAAACGGCTGCCACGAGCCAACGATGCATAGACAAAGCGCTCATCACTGATTATTTCGAACCCCAATAAATCTAACCAATCTTTTACCCGAGCTGGGGTAAAAAAGCGCCCTGACCACGGCAACTTTTGTGAGCTAAAGGGCAATAAATTCGCTAATCCACATAAGCTAAATGGGTTAAACCCTGAAATAACCAAGTAGCCACCTGGAATTAAAGTACGATGTGCTTCACGCAAAATGTGATGAGGATCACTTTCATATTCTAAACTGTGGGCCAGCACACATACATCAACACTGTGCTCCGAAAAAGGCAGTTCATCAATTTCAGCAACCACACTGGTTTTCTTACACTGATTGGGAGATACATTTACTTGATGAGGGATCACACATTTTGATGTATCAAGTTGGCCACTTAATGGGCCTAGTTTAAGTAAATGATATCCAAACATCCTCGGTAACCAAGCTTTCATTCTTCGCTCTAAGCCGACTTTTATATAATCGCCGTGTGGAAAGTCAGACCAAGTTAATGGTTTTGGCCCAGACCGAAAACTTAATGCTGGTTTCATTATTGATGCTCGTTATACTAAACCCATCTACACTTTATAGAGCAAATACTTATGGTGCAAGTTGATCCAATTAAAGCTTTTTCTGATAACTACATATGGGCGTTAAAAAAAGAAAATAAAGTCTGGGTTGTTGACCCAGGGCAAGCAGAACCTGTATTTGACTATTTAAAACAAACTGACACAACGCTGGCAGGAATTCTGATCACTCACCATCACTGGGATCATACCAATGGCGTTGAGGCTTTACTTCAAGCATTCAAAAACACTCCTGTTTATGGTCCTGCTCACTCCCCTTTTGAAGTTATCTCACACAAATTAAATGACAGTGATGAAATAACGGTTGCTGATACAAACTTTAAAATCATCTCAACCCCAGGACATACCTTAGATCACATTTGTTATATGAATGATGCTTTTTGCTTTACCGGTGATACCTTGTTCAATGCAGGCTGCGGCCGATTATTCGAAGGTGATGCTGAAATGATGTGGCATTCTTTAGAAAAGTTTGCCGAATGTGACGATGACACGCTTATTTACTGTACCCATGAATACACACTAGCCAACCTGAAATTTGCTTTAGCTGTTGAACCAAACAATGCAAATTTATTAGCGTATAACGAAAAAGTGAAAATGCTTCGAGATAATAATCAGCCAAGTTTACCGACTCATTTTGGCCTAGAGCGGGCTATTAACCCCTTTCTAAGAGCCTCTGAAGAAAATAGCCTTGTGCATCTACCTAAGCATTTAATTCAAGATACAAATGAAAACTGGCAAAAATTTGCTGCTTTAAGGGCTTGGAAAGATGAATTTTAACCAAGTTACCTTGTGATTACTTTAAATAACGCAAGAGAATCTGTAGAATCGAGCGGTTTTTGCTCGAATATGAATCACTATGAAAAAGTCTGCAAGTTTAGTTTTAACACTCTCTTTGTTAACAGGTTGTCAAACCCTAACTGATACACCAAAAGATCAATCAGAGATCACCAATACGGTTGCTAATGAGAACCTAGCAAGCCCTATAGATATTAGTGAAGCGCTTGCTAATTCAATCACAGAGCCGGTAGAAGCAGACGAACCGGCTCCTGTATTCGATGATGTATGGGAACGTATTCGTTACCAACTCTCAATTCCAGTACCGCAAAACCGCCCTGTTGTGGCTGAGAGGAACTATTATCAACGCCATCAAAAATATTTAGACCGTATATCAAAGCGTGCAGAGCCGTATTTATACTTTATTGTTGAAGAAGTAGAAAAACGTCAAATCCCGATTGAGATAGCTTTACTTCCCATCGTTGAAAGTGCGTTCGACCCATTTGGTTATTCGCATAGAAGTGCGTCGGGTATCTGGCAGTTTATGCCTCAAACGGGAGAACGTTTTAACTTACATCAGAATTGGTGGTATGACGGTCGCCGAGACATAGTACAGTCAACGCGTGCAGCTTTAGACTATTTAAGCTATCTGCATAAAACCTTAGAAGGTGATTGGTTGAATGCCATTGCAGCATACAACTCAGGTGAAGGGCGCGTCTTAAAAGCCATCAGAAAGAACCGTAAGAAACATTTACCTACGGATTTTTGGTCGCTTGATTTACCGAGAGAAACGACAGCTTACGTGCCTAAGTTATTGGCTTTATCAGATCTATTAAAACGACAAGAAGAGTTCAATGTCACTTGGAAGCCAATTATTAATGCGCAAGTAGTCGAGATTGTCGATGTCGGCTCACAAATTGATTTAGCGCTTGCCGCTGACATGGCTGATTTAAGCCTCACTGAATTATACCGTTTAAACCCAGGTTTTAACCGTTGGGCAACCGCACCTGACGGTCCACACCAATTACTGATCCCCAGTGATAAAGCGGATGCCTTCAAAGACAAACTCGCACAAACACCAGTGAAAGACAGATTGCGTTGGCAATACTACACAGTGAAGCGTGGTGACACTCTATCTGTGATTGCTAAAAAGTTTTCGACGAGTAGTAAAACCATTCAATCTCTTAATAAGCTTGATACCCACATTATCCGTGTTAACCAAAAACTGCTTGTACCTCTAAGCGACGGAAAAATCAATAGTGAACACTTACCTGAGTCTGTCAGAGTTGCCGCGAATAAGTCTACGAGCGCTAAAAAAACACATACAGTGAAATCTGGTGACACACTGTGGGATATCAGCCGAGAGTATGATGTTACAGTAAAGCAGCTTGCTAACTGGAATAAACTAAAGACTAACAGCGTATTAAAGCTTGGCCAGAAGCTTACGATTTATCAAACAAAAGCAGAGAGCAAACCTACCGGGTTAGTTTCTACTACCCGAACCATTACTTACAAGGTTAGGCGTGGTGATTCTTTAGCCCGTATTGCGTCTAAGTTTAACTTAACGGTAAAAGAAATTGTTGAGTGGAATAACTTATCTGGACAAAAATATCTACAGCCGGGGCAAAAGTTAAAGCTAAAAGTCGATGTAAAACGCACATCTTAAAAAGAGGCACTAAAAAGAAAAGCACCCAAGGGTGCTTTTCTTTTTAGGTAGGCTCAAACTTATAGCCGGCACCATAAATCGAGTGAATAAAATTTGCTTCAGGTGCAATGCTCTGTAATTTTTTACGAAGTTTCTTGATGTGGCTATCAACCGTTCTATCGCTGACTATCCGGTCGTCTGAATAAATATGATCCATTAGTTTATCACGACTGAAAATACGCCCTGGGTGAACATACATGGCTTTAAGCAATAGAAACTCAACGTGCGTGAGTGAAATACTTTCGTTGTTGAACCTTGCCATAAATGTTTGCTCATCAACTTCTAAGCCATGAAGAGCTTCTTGGTTTTGCGCTGCAATATAATTTACTCGACGCATAATAGCTTTTACTCTGGCTACAACTTCTCTTGGGCTATATGGCTTACAGACATAATCATCCGCACCAACTTCAAGACCAATCAACCTATCAATTTCTTCAACCTTAGCTGTCGTCATAATGATGGGTATCTGACTTTGAGCCCTGATCTGCTTGCACAAAGTTATACCATCAACGTTAGGTAACATGATATCTAACAGCACCATACAGGGCTTATAGCGCTCGAATGCTGTCATTACTTCGCCACCATCAGTCACGATATGACATTCAAAGCCTGAAGCTGATAAGTATTTTGCTAAAATCGCAGCCAGCTTTTCTTCATCTTCAACAATAAGGACCGAATCTGCAGTCACCATTTAATTTTCCTTATATTTGAATTCTATGGTCAATTTTAATCCACCAAGCTTGCTTTGCTCTGCGTGAACTTCGCCATTATGCGCCATAATAATATTCTGGCATATCGCCAAACCAAGTCCTGATCCACCTGTTTTACGGTTTCTGGCTGAGTCTGTTCTGTACAGTCTATCAAAGAGATGTGATAACTGTTCAGACCCTACTCCTGGGCTGCTATCTTGCCATATGACTTGGACCCCTTGCCCAATTCTGTTCACCTTGATGTCTAACATCCCCTTGTTTTCTGGCGATGCATCGGTATAGCGTAACGTGTTTTGCAATAAATTATCGAATAACTGTCCCATACGATGCGCATCACAGAACAAGAAGCATCTGGGGCTGAAATCAAACTGAGAATCAAAGTGACTAAGCTCACTTTTTCTTTTTTCAAGACTGCGTTCTATGAGTTCAGGCAATACCATTTGCGACTTTTCATAAGACAACGATCCCCTATCTGACATAGAAAGCTGGTGAAGATCGTTAACTAATTTGGTAAGTCGCATGATCTCTTCATGCAATGAATCAAGCTGCGCTTCATCTGCTTCTATGACGCCGTCAATCATGCCCTCGATTTCAGCTTTAATAACAGCAATCGGGGTTCTTAATTCGTGAGAAATATCAGCTATCCAACGTTGTCGGGCAGTCAAATTTTCAGCCAAAGTTTTTGCCAGCAAATTCATATCACTTTCAAGCTGACCTAATTCATCTCTGCGAATGATTTGATTTGATAACGAGTAATCCCCACTGGTGAGGTTCTTTGTTCTTTGCCTTAATGCAAGTATTGGCCTAACTAAATATTTACTAAAAGGGATAGACAGTAAAAAGGTCACCACAAAAGCAATAATAGCAATGATAACAAAGTGTTGACGCTGCTGCTTAGCAAATAGTGTTTCAAACTTTCCCGTTACCATCGAGCCATTTTCAACACCTATATACCCTAACTTTTGCTCTTTTTTATCTGGCCAATAAACAGGTAACCAAAATGCGTCCTTCACCATAGAGGGCCTACCTACCAATAATGTACCATCCAGCGCTTTAAAAAATAGCTTATCCGAGGGTCCCCTACCTCTTCGCTCTCCTCGAGGAGGTGGACGCTTATCTTTGCTAGGCTTTGGACGTTTTTTTGATAAGGTCTCATTAGCGGCACTTAATTGATGGTAAGTTCGCATTAAATTTTTCCAATGTGGCGATCTTCTATCAAGCCAATCAACATTCTGTTGCGTTTCCATTGTTTGGTGAAAAGCTTCAATAACAGGCTCAAGACGCGCTTTAGTTTGACTTTGAACATAGTCAGAAAAGCTTTTATCAAATGCTATCTGATTAGCCAAAAATATGGCCAACACCAATGTCGAATTGGCTAAAAGCAGCATAATTAATATTTTTATGCGAATAGGTAATCTAAGCGTCTTCATTCTAACTTCAAAAAATTGACTCAAGATCATGTTCTGCCATGAATGTGTAAAGAATGTGGAAGTAACAGGCGCAGTTTATTCTTTTACTAAACCTCTAATTTGCTACTATAAACTAAATTTAAAAAAGATCCCGAATACAGTGCAAAACCAAACACTTCAGAGATTCATTTCTTATATAAAATCACAACAATTAGATAAACTGCCTGAGTTCTATAGCCAACTTAGCGACTCTGATTGCGTGCTTGTATTAAAGTTCTGCTTCGAGCAGGCAACCAAGAGCCAAGAGACCAATATATTCTTTCAAGATCTTTGCAAGCAGCTAATCACAACAAAAGAAACACTTCCTGAAGGACTGATCACGGGTATTAATACATTAGAGCGACTGGCATTTTTCTCGAATGCACTCACTGAAATTGAGGGCTATAAGCAAGCTAACAGACAAGGCAACACGGTTATTCATGCGCTTTGCTCTAACGCTCAGCAAACACAATGGCCGTTTAACTTTTTAAGGTCTCTTATGCTATTTGAAAGAAATGAATCACTTGCTCATGCCCTTGGGCATAAAAATCATCAAAGCATGCGCCCTATCGATTGTTACCTTGCATATAATCATAACTTAGCCAAATTACCAGGTCATGAATTTTCTGCTCTATTAGCCCTAATTGAAATACAGTCAAAAACGTCTCAGGAAAGCGAACCGGGTCTATTACATGCGATATGTCAGTTTTTAGTTAAAGAAAAAGTAAATGAACAGCTAGACAATGCGCATCAACGCGTATTACTCATCGCTAGCTGTTTTCAGACACGTGTTGAAACCGTGTGTACACTTTTGAAGGTTTAGACCTTTTCAACCGCTTCTAGCTTATTTCGTTTGATATACTTATCGCCAAACTGGTAAAGAAATAAGCTAAGCAATATCATAGTGCCGCCAATTAAAAGCGATGACGTTAAAACTTCATCATTCAATAACGCGCCCAGACTTACTGCAAAAACAGGGGTGATCAAAGTCGTCAGGGCAACTGTGCTTGCCGGTAATTTTTGCAGCACATGAAAATAAGCTAAGAACCCTAACAATGAGCCAAAAAGTGCTAAGTAACCCGTTGCTAAAATAGACTTCATTTGCCATTGCTCATAATTAATCTCACCACCTGCTGCTAACCAAATCATTGCAAAAACAGGCGTCACAAATGCCAATGCTCCTAGCGTTGTTGCCATTGGGTGGATTGCGATTGGTACTGTTTTGATCATTACGCCACTTAAACTAAAACTTGTTACTGCCATGAGCACATAGATAATCCCTTCTACTGGTACATCCAATTGCTGGATTTGCGTTTTACACACTAAAAACAAGCCGAGTATTGAGAACAATAGGGCAATTAGTTTTACGGGTGTAAAAGCGTGTTCTGACAATATTTTTTGCGCAAAAAGACCCGAGATTATTGGCGCAAGGCCAAAGACGAGAGAAATCACACCGGAAGGCACAGTCTGAGCTGCTAAATAACTTAAAAGCATACCCACCACAATGCCAGCAGCAGAATAGAAATATAACAGGCAGGACTTTTTCGACCACGGCACATGTATTTTTAGAGTAAACACAGTGATGATGGCAAGCACCAAAGCAATCAACATACGTAAAAAGACACTTAATGTTGGTGGCATCGTCTCGGCGCTCCAGACAATACCAAGTGGTGTTGTTGACCAAACTAAGATCACAAATAGATACGACCCCTGCACGGGCATAACTTTTCCTTGGGAATAAAAAATTGAAGAGGTCAAGATTATACTGACTAAAATGCACAAATGTTATCGGTACATTCGTCTCATCATACAGTTTTATGTAACGATACATTAATGAAGATAATAACTGCTTTAATCAACATATACATCTGATAGACATATCTGCAATTTTTAATATTATAAGCCCTTCATTCGGAGGACTTATGACAATTGTCGTCTATATCATCACAGCTGTTCTTATCAAACTATCAATTCTTGGCTTGGGTATGTTATCCATTATTTCTGCTTTTGTTGGCTTGCTACTTTTAAAAGTCATGCACAAAAAACTTTCAGAGTTATTGGTAAATAGGTTCAGTAAAAAGTTTAAAATAGCGCTTTGCGGACACATCAGCGTTTACATTGCTTTTATCGGAAAAATGATATTTATTGACGACCTCAGTGATATTCCTGCTTTTTTAGTCAGTCACCTTGTTATACACCATATGGCAAGTGGCTTAATCGCTGCAACTTTAATCGTTATGAGCCTCAGGACTTACAACCAGCTAAAAGTAAGCAACTTGAATACTAATTAGACAAAATAAAGAATGTCACTCACACTTTCAGAACCCAAATCTAGTGGTGAGTGGTATGAATATAAAAAGTAAGGTTGCGGTCCCTATAATTTTAGGTATTTCTTTAATCTTAGCTGCAAGTACATTCAGTATCTTAAAACTTGAGTTTTTGATTTGGGATTACCAATCCTTAGTCAACAAAGATCAGCAACGCATTATTCTAATTACCAACGCAGAGTCATCTTTCAAAAGCCAAGTTCAAGCATGGAAAAACCTGCTACTCAGAAATGAGGAAAAGTATTGGCAAGAATTCCTTTCTCTTCATAAAAGTGTGCAGAAAGATTTAAAGCAACTGCAAACTTTTGAAGAAGGAGATTGGGCTACTCGATTTATTAATCAGCACCAATCTATGCTAAAAGCTTATGAGAAAGCTCAGAGGAGCTTTGTTCTCAATAATAACTATAAACAAAGCGATGCGATGGTAAGAGGAATTGATAGAGATTTCGCTCAAGGACTTATAGACAAAAGAAGCGCAGTAACTAAGCACTTTATTAAGGTCCAAAGCAACCTAGAACAACAGCAATCTATTGTTATGACTGTCTATCCAATAATGTCATTCTGCATAGCGATAGTTGCAATAGTCTGTATCCTACTTTTTATACACAAAGCAATTATCTTACCTCTACGAGACTTGATAGGTAAAACAGTTGAGATCTCTAATGGGAAATATGATTTGCATATGGATTACCCTTTCAATGATGAGGTAGGTCAACTCAGTCAAGCCATAACGGAAATAAAAAATCATATTGTTGAAGCTGTCTCAAACATATCTGTTGTAAAAGGGGAAGTTGAAGATGCATTTGAAGCAATAGATCACGTTAGTAATGAAATAAGCAGAGGATCAGAAGAACAAGTAGCATGCTCTCAAACTATGGAAAGTACCATTAATGGATTATCTGAAATTGCATCAAGGTTGCAAGGGCTTACTCAACAAGCTTTGCAATCAACTACCCTAGTTACACAAAAAGCGAATAACTGCGGAGAAACTATGGAGCTGTCAGCTAATAGCATGAAGGAACTTGTTAGAGAGGTGGAAAATACATCGATTGTCATCGAATCTTTAGAATCCAAAGCTGCAAGTGTTAGTGGTGTACTCGATATGATTGGTTCTATCGCAGAACAAACTAACTTGCTCGCACTCAATGCCGCAATCGAAGCAGCAAGAGCTGGAGAAGCAGGCAGAGGCTTTGCTGTTGTGGCTGATGAGGTACGAAGCCTTGCGTCTAAAACACATCAATCAACTATGAGTATTACCTCTGTTATAGATGAACTTCAAGCTACATCAAAACAAGCTGTAGCTGCAATGCAGCATGAAATAAAAATAACAGCTGATAACGCAGAGAAGAGCCAAGATGCACAAATAGCATTGAAAGAGATTCTACAAGAAATGGAACAAATGAAAAGTCTAAACCAGCAAGTTACAGACTCTGCCAGTGAGCAAACAAAAATATCAGAAACTCTTCATGAAACATTAATTCAACTGCAAGTTATTTCTGACAACTATAAGAAATTGGCGCAAAGCGACAACGTATCCCGTACTGTGGCAAACGCAAATCGAGACCTAACGAAGATGGTTGAAGACCTAAGAGGTAACCTATCGCATCAGGAAGCAGAGCTTTTTTAGGATTAAGTGTAAAGTTGATGACTACGCATTACGTGCAAGTAAAGTGCAAAGTTAATGACAGCGAGCAAAGCGAATATATTTACTTTGCGCAAGTATAGTGCGAAAGGTTTATGACAAGCGCGCAGCCCTTATATTCTTTTCGCGCAAGGTGAAATAAACCAGTTTAGCTGGAGTTGAAGGTGTAATTATTTACACCTGTGAAAAGTGTTTCAGAACGAAGAGAGTAACTACTGTGAAGGCTGCTCTCTTCACCTTGCGCTAATTCGTCTTTTTATCGCCGAGCTTTGCCTTATCACCGTGCAGGACGATTTAGCACCCTAAACGCAAAAAACCCGCTGCATTGCTGCAACGGGTTTCTCTAATTAGACCCTGGCGATGTTCTACTTTCACATGGGAAGCCCACACTATCATCGACGCTGTTTCGTTTCACTTCTGAGTTCGGCA
>NZ_JBWVBR010000038.1:0-9069 GCF_056629255.1 Pseudoalteromonas sp. NFXS53
GCTTCTAGCTTCTAGCTTCTAGCTTCTAGCTTCTAGCTTCTAGCTTCTAGCTTCTAGCTTCTAGCTTCTAGCTTCTCGAGTTTAAAACCAGCATAGTGATGTCAAACAAATTTCAGGCATAAAAAAACCCGCCGAAGCGGGTTTTTAGAACTTTCAGATTGCGATTATTGCGCAGCCATGAAGTCGATACCTTCTTGGATATCTTTGTTTAGTGTTTCTAGCATGTCGTTCTTCGCTTTCTCTTCGAACGCGCTTAGCTCGCCGTAAGAAAGAATTTCTTCAACACCGTTAGTACCTAAGCGTACTGGGTGTGCGAAGTATGCTGCATCACCGTTCTCAACTGCAACGTATGCATAGTCAACAACGTTTTGCTCGCCTTGAAGACCTTTAACTAGTGAGAAGCAGAAACGTGCTGCAGCTGCACCCATTGAAAGTGTCGCTGAACCGCCACCCGCTTTCGCGTTAACAACTTCAGTACCCGCGTTTTGGATACGTGGAGTTAGTGCTGCAACTTCTTCTTCAGTGAACTCAACACCTTCAACTTGAGAAAGTAGAGGAAGAATAGTAGTACCTGAGTGACCACCGATAACTGGTACTTTAACTTCAGATACGTCAACACCTTTCAGTTCAGCAACGAATGCTTCTGAACGGATAACGTCTAGCGTAGTTACACCGAATACACGTGATGCTTCATAAGTACCCGCTTTTTTGAATACTTCAGCAACGATTGGTACAGTGCCGTTTACTGGGTTAGTGATAACACCAACTAGTGCTTTAGGACAGTTACGTACGATACCTTCAGCAAGTGTCTTGATGATACCAGCGTTAACATTGAAAAGGTCAGCACGGTCCATACCTGGCTTACGAGGCATACCAGCTGGGATAAGAACAATGTCAGCACCCGCTAGCGCTGCGTCAAGATCATCTGCACCAAAACCTGCAACTTTAACTGCAGTTGGGATGTGAGATAGGTCTACAGCAACACCAGGAACAACTGGCGCTACGTCGTATAGAGATAGCTCAGAACCTGCAGGAAGGCCATTTTTAAGAAGTAAAGATAGAGCTTGACCGATACCGCCAGCGGCACCTAATACAGCAACTTTCATGTGGAATTCTCCATAATTTGAAGGTGGAATTGTGTGTGCTGTAAAGATAATGAAAAGTGCAGGTAAAAACAAATTTATCGGTGCTATTTTAAGGTTTTTTTCGACTATAGTTGTAAAATATTGCTTTCAGCGTTCAAGCTCGCTTTACACTTCAAAATATTCATTCCTATGTTTCTATAAATACCCTACCACTTAAGCAAATCTTGCAATCAATTCACTTTGTTTTTTAATTGCAAAGTTGGGTCTGGATTCAGAATTGTGTAAAATCTAAGTAATATTTAATAAACGAGTTCAATTATGCAAGCAAACGAAAAGCAAGAAGCACTGATAAAGGCCTTCAAAGCACTATTAAAAGAAGAAAACTTTGGCTCGCAGGGTGAAATTGTCGATGCCCTGAAAGATCAAGGCTTTGATAATGTGAGTCAAAGTAAAGTGTCACGTATGCTGAGTAAGTTTGGTGCGGTAAGAACTCGTAATGCAAAACAAGAAATGGTTTACTGCTTACCGGCAGAGATGGGCGTACCAACAGCTAAAAGTCCTTTGAGACAATTAGTGATTGATATCATACACAATGAAATGATGATCATCATCCGTACCAGCCCAGGTGCAGCTCAACTGATTGCCCGTTTACTAGACTCATTAGGTACTGCTGATGGCGTATTAGGTACCATTGCTGGTGACGATACTATCTTTATTGCACCAGCTAAAATCTCTGAGATAGATGTAACACTTGAGAAAGTAAAAACTTTATTCGACAACGTTTAACTTTCGGCTATTTGCGCCATGTTTTGCAGAAACTGCACGGATGGCGCAAAAAACGCAGCCCCCATATCGGCCTGACAATAATCTAGCCACGCATCGTAATGCTGATCGTTCCCTACTCGAGTCGTTAACAGCTGCTCGAAAGCATTCCCCTTTGCGGCACAACTCACCCACAAAGACCCTTGCTCAAAGACATCTCCAAACGGCATACTTTGCTCAAGTAATAGTGGTAAGTTGTCTGCATTTTTAAGCTCAGTTAATGCGGCATGGCTATTAGTTAAGGCGTGTTCTAGCTTTTTATTCTCTAAACGAGAGCGGCCCATAATGGCTTCTTGGTCATTCAGGCTTAGTTGTTGCCAACGGTTTAGATCAAACTTCACTCGCTGTACATGAATGTAGCTACCTTGATCTTCAAAGCTTTCTGGGTCATGAACTAAAGCCACTTGGCGCTTAAAACGTCCATGAGGCGTATTAGCGCCATAAATAAAGCCGTTAAAATCTCGACCGTCTAAGAATCGGAAAGTACGGATATGTGCGACCAATTCCACTTTACCCGCCAACATATGCCTGACACTTTGAGCAAATAGGTGGTTCACATCTTCTCTGTCAGAGCGGATCACATACAACAAATCAAACGGCTGAGTGTGCATAAGATGCTCGTGAGAGCGAATATGCGGGAAGCTTTTTAACTCTTTAGGAATACACTCGGGATATATATGTGGCCAATACTGCGCACCAATAGCTACAAAGCTCGATACCATAGATTCAGAGAAGCGGTCGCTCAATTCTGATTGTAAGCGTTCACATTGCCCTAATGCTGCTCTAACGGCTTCATCTTGCCCATCGAGTACATTAAAAAACAAATGTAATCCATGCAGATTTGCCTCTGCACACACTCCTGACTGCGGCTGAGCCATGGCACCCCAAGTTATAATAAGTAATGACTATGAAAAGAAATTTACCGCATGTGGCTTAATTTTAAAAGTCACTGGCTCATTAATATTCAGAGCATGTTCACTTTCGACTGGCACTTCGATGACTTGCTCTGCCACTTTTATTTGATAAATAAACTCAGTACCAATAAAGCGCGACTGCAGGATTTCGACGTCATTCGTCTCGCCATTTTCTAGCTGTATATGAGCAGGTCGAATATAAATTTGTCCAGAACCTTGCGCATTTTCACACACTTTTGTCGAAGTAAATCTACCAAATGAAGTAGTAAATTCTCGTTTATCTTCAACTTGGGCTGGAATATAAATACCCTGCCCCAAAAATTCTGCGACTTCTTTACATGCTGGCTGTTCAAATAGCCTTTTAGCATCACCTAATTGAGCTATTTTACCTTGATGCATTACAGCCAGTTTATCAGCAAAAGCAAAGGCCTCTTCTTTTGAGTGGCTAACAAAGATAGCTGAGACCTTTTGATCTTTTATAATCTGTCGAATGTCATTGATAAGTTGAAAGCGCACTTGCGCATCAATATTCGAAAAAGGCTCATCAAGGAGTAATAAGTTAGGTTTATAAGCAAGCGCTCTTGCAATGGCGACGCGTTGTTGCTGACCACCTGAAAGCTCATGAGGATAACGCTCAGCAAATTCAGATAAATGCACAAGCTCCAGCATTTCATTTACACGTACTTGTTTGTCAGCCTTACTAAGCTTACTTAAGCCAAACGCGATATTTTGGGCAACGGTTAAATGAGGAAATAACGCATAATCCTGAAACATCATGCCAATATTACGATGCTGCGGCGCTGTAAACTGCGTGTTGTCACTCATGGTTTTACCATGAATAACAATTTGACCTTGCTGAGGCGTTAATAAACCTGCCACGGCTTTTAAAGTGGTTGTTTTTCCACAGCCACTGGCCCCCAATAAGCAAACAATTTCATTTTCGGCGACTTCTAAATCTAAATTTTCAATCACTTTTTGGCCATCATATTGATAGCTTAAGTTTTTTAAAGACAAACTACTCATGAATTGTGCTGCTCCATTGAGCGATTAACAAAATACAAAGGCACTAAGCCAACAAGAACAATAAATAATGCCGAGATGGACGCAAGCTCTAACTGCTCGTCACTGACATATTGGAAAACATGGGTTGCCAAGGTTTCAAAATTGAACGGACGAAGCAATAAGGCAGCTGGAAGCTCTTTCATACATTCGATAAACACCAATAACCCAGCAGTTAAAATCCCCCCCCGTAAAAGTGGGATATGCACACTACTGAGCATTTGCGCAAAGTTTTTACCCATACTTTGGCTTGCCATATCAAGCGACGGACTAATTCGTACATAGCTAGCTTCCACAGCCCCCTGTGCAATGGCATAAAAACGCACCACATACGCAAATACCATGGCAAAAATAGTACCGCTAAATAGTAGCCCAGGTTCAAATCCGGTGCCTTCTAACCAGTCATTTAGTTTTGTATCCAGTAAAGTCAGCGGCAGTAAAACCGCAATCGCTAATACTGTTCCTGGTAATGCATAACCTGTGCTTGATACACGCCCAGGCAACGCCTTGGTTTTTTGTTCGCCGATACGTTGGTAAAACAACACGATAATACTTAAAGCGATTGCGATGACACTCACCCATAAAGAGATCTTCAAGCTTTGCCAAGCATATAAGAAAAACTCAGAGTTCCATGCTTGGTCGAAATAATCTATTGAATAACTGACGAGCACACCAACCGGTAAGGCAAAAGCAAAAAACAACACCACAATACAATAGATACTGGCAAACCATGCGTACTTGCCTGATAGAGCATATAAATGCGTGTCGTTTACGGCACTTTGCCTTTCATGCACAGTGGTGTTTTTACGGCTGATCTTCTCTAATGTAATAGCCACAAATAAGAACAACAACATGATCCCAGAAATTTTCGCAGCCGCAGTCAACGAGTAATAGCCGAGCCAAATGTCATAAACAGCCGTTGTAAGTGTGCTGACAGCAAAATAATGCACTGTGGCAAAGTCTGCCATGGTTTCCATGCTGATCAAAGCAAGTGCAGCAACAATCGCGCCTCTTGCAAGAGGTAAACTGACCTTGAAGAAGCTTTGAAGTGGGCTCATACCCATTAGCTGACTAGCTTGTAATAACTTAAATGACTGCTCGCGCAAAGCAGTTTTAAAAATAAGGTAGAGGTAAGGATATAAAACCAATGCAATCATCACGATTGCACCACCTAATGTTCGAATATCAAAGAACCAATAATCATCTGGTGATTGCCATCCAAACCACTCTCTTAAAGCAATTTGTACAGGCCCAGCGTAATCAAATAAATCAGTGTAAACGTAAGCAATAATGTAGGTAGGCATTGCCAAAGGTAACATTAACGCCCATTCGAAGTATTTTTTGCCTGGAAATTGACAATAAGCGGTTAACCAGCCAAGTGGTAAAGCAATCAAACAACTTAAGAAGAGCACACCCGAAATGAGGACAAGGGTATTATAAATATAATCCCAAAGCACCGTATCCCACAGGTGGGTAAAAACATCAGAGTCGCCTTGCAGCGACTCGAAGATTAAAAATGCCAGTGGTGCTGATAAGCAAGCGCCTATCAGCCAAGCAAAAACCTGCCATTTAGACAGAGAAAGTAATGATTGCATTAAAGATCAAATTTTACCTCATCGATTAGCTTAAGTGCTAAAGGACGGTATTTACTAATTTCTGACAATGGTAAGTTGTCTTCCTTAAACTCACCCCAAGATGCCACAAGTTCAGAAAGCGCCACACCTGGTTTAACTGGATATTCCATATTCATTGACGCATACATATTTTGCGCCTTATTGTCCGTCATAAACTCGATAAGTTTCAAGGCGTTTTCTTTATTTTTCGAATATTTCGTTAGCACAACACCCGAAACATTTAAGTGAGCGCCTCGATTTGTTTGGTTCGGGAAGTTGATATAAACAGAATCAGCCCATGGCTTTTGCTTTTCATCTTGCAGCATCTTGCCAAAGTAATAGCTATTACCCAATGCAAGATCACATAAGCCCTCTTTCACGGCTTTAACTTGCGCTCTGTCATTACCTTGTGGTTTTCTTGCTAAATTTGCTTTAACCCCTTCAAGCCATGATTTAGTCTCCGCTTCACCATGATGCGCGACCATAGATGCAACTAGCCCTAAATTATAAGGGTGCTTACCAGAGCGAGTACAAATTTTGCCTTTATACTTTACATCAGCCAATTCTTCATAAGTTAACGCATCTAATTTTCCTAAGCGCTCTTTTGACGAATAGACATTACGAACACGCTTGGTCAGTGCAACCCACTGACCTTCTGGGTCGCGAAAGCTTGCAGGTACATTTTTGGTCACAACATCGCTCTTAATCGGCTGCGTTAGATCCATCGACTCTAACTGCATTAAAGCACTAAAGTTAGATGTTAAAACAACATCAGCACGGCTATGCTTACCTTCACGCTTAACTCTTTCAATTAGCCCTTTTTTTGCAAAAACCACATTCGTTTTAATGCCAGTTTGCTTGGTAAAATCATCAAGAATAGGCTGAATTAGAAAAGGCTGACGGAAAGAATAAATGTTGATTTCTTCGGCTGCCATAGCAGGCAAACACGTGACAGTTGAGAGTAGAATAGCCAATGCTTTTTTCATAAGGCCTCCAAAGCCAAACAATAATTATTATCAACTAATTTTAACTATTCTATTTCTAAAGTACACCCTTTTACTGATTAAAAACTGTAACTTGATTTTCTATTAACGTCTAATTAGCAATTGATTATGTAAGAGATCTCTCACTTTAGGTGTCGCTTTGAAGTAAAACGCAGCTCAACAAAACAACAACTAGAAAATTAGTCATTATTTATCATGAGTTTGAAACTTTATTATCTATTCAGCTCTCGAAATAAATAAATTCTTAATCTTTTTTAACTTCGCTATTCCATTAAACTTTAATCATCTTTCAGGAAGCCAGTGACGGCTGTAAATCACATGACGTGTAATGGACTGTAATAGTTAATTATTGCCAAATACGGTTTAATTAACTTATGGAACAACAGGATGAGCGCTCAAGGTGAGCCATACAGGATGTATATAGGATTTAATGGAGCCATGGCGGCCAGATTTGTTATGGATAACGGCAGGAAGCTCGGATAAGGGCATATGGATGTTTGGCATAAAGCCAATGCAGGACACTACAGGAAGTAGTACTCGCTTAATCATAGAGAGCGAGTGAAAGGACATTGATTGTATGGAGTTGATCAGCTCAAAACCAAAGCAGGACGCTTAGAAGATTCCGTCAACGCGGCTCATAGAGCCGCGTTTCTTCGTTTAAGGGTTCTGAGTTTAACTTAAACTTCTTTTTCCCTTTAAGTATGCATCTCTAAAATCAATAAAGTGGGCTGTTAGTTTTTCTGCAGCAGAGCACTCTCCAGCTTCAGCTAAGACAACACACGCAACTTCTGCTGTACCTAGCTGATGAGCATGCGGAGCAACTCTGAGTTTATAATCTGATAGAGAGTCTGGGGACACAGAAAGCACAGGGAAAGCATCTAAATATTCACTCTTTCTAAACATTTTTTTCGCTTCACGCCATGTTCCATCTAAAAAAATAAATAATGGCTTTTTAGACTCAACACGTTCAACTTTAGTAATAACACGTTCTGGCTCTGCGCTATCAGCGGGGAAGACGACAATTGGCTGATAGCTTGGATCTTTTAGAAGCGATAACAGTGCCTCATCTGGCTCAGTCCTATCCCAACGAAAAGCATAATTATCAGGCACCACATCTGCGATTAAACGACCCGTATTTGAGGGCTTAAAACTTTCATTGTGATACATTAATAGACACACTGCGCTTTGACAATCCTCGGCAACTTGAAGGTTGTCACAGATGCACAAATGTTCAGAAAGCAAACAAGCTTCACAGCGGGATAATTTTGAACCTCGCGCTTTAAACTCTCGCTTGGCCGCAGCAATTTGCTTTTGACGTAGAACTAATACTGAATTTTTCACTAATACCCCTTAGGTTATAAGCCTAATATTGTAATCAACTAAACTCATAAAAGCAGTAAGGAACTCAAATGAAGATGCAAAACTCGAAAAGATTAAGCTATCGACTCATGAGTGAAAATGATGCCGATTTACTATTCGAACTAGACCAAGATCCTGCGGTCATGAAATATTTAACGGATGGTAAGCCTAATTCAATGGAGACAATTAGAGGGGTTTTTATCCCTCGTTTAGAGCAGTTCACAAATTTAGAAAAAGGTTGGGGTTTATGGCAAGTGAATACCCTTGAAGAGGGTCTGTTCATTGGTTGGGTATTAGTCCGTCCGATGGGCTTTTTTACAGAACAACGTAACGACTGTAATTTAGAGCTGGGCTGGCGCTTTAAACAAATAAGTTGGGGCAAGGGCTATGCAACGGAAGCCGCCCAACATATTGCCAACAACCTTGCGACTGACAAAGCATATACTTCATTTTCTGCAGAGGCCCTTGAAGGCAACTTAGGCTCTATCAATATTATGAAGAAGCTTGGTATGCACTATGTAAAGCATTTCATTCATCAAGATGAGCAAGGTCAGCATAACGCTGTACTCTACTCTAAAGAGCTGTAAGCTTTCCGACGAAAAGCAAATTGGCTACTGCAGAGGTGGGAATACTTGATTAAGAGTAAACCTCTGACCGTCTGGTTAGCTAAAACGGAGTAAGATCAAAATTTCAGGCATAAAAAAACGACGCTCAATGGTTATTTCTCACATCAATTGGTTTGATGTGGCGGATGCGGGACTTACTTTATGGAGAGTGAACCTTCGACAGCTGGCTAGCTAAAACAGAGTAAGCTCTAAATTTTAGGCATAAAAAAACCGACGTTCAATGGTTATTTCTCACATCAATAGTTTAATGTGGCGGACGCGGGACTTGCTTTGTGGAGAGTGAACCTTCGACAGCTGGCTAGCTAAATCAGAGTAAGATCTAAATTTTAGGCATAAAAAACCGACGCTCAATGGTTATTTCTCACATCAATAGTTTAATGTGGCGGACGCGGGACTTGCTTTATGGAGAGTGAACCTCCGACATTCTAATTAGCTAAACCCGAGCAAAGTCTAAATTTCAGGCATAAAAAAACCGACTATCGTCGGTTATTTCTCACATCAAAGTTTGATGTGGCGGACGCGGGAGGATTCGAACCTCCGACCGCCTGGTTCGTAGCCAGGTACTCTATCCAGCTGAGCTACGCGTC
>NZ_JBWVBR010000039.1:0-5472 GCF_056629255.1 Pseudoalteromonas sp. NFXS53
TAGGACAAAATTAAATAAGCTCGTCGCTTCGCTCGATTTTAGCTTATTCAATTTTGCCTGTTAGCTAAGCGTTATATGCTTTTTCAAGTCAGGGGTAAGAAGCTTGAGTATTGAGTCAGTCCAAAAAGAATGTTGTGAGCATTATCAAGCAATTTATGCTCCTGTTGAGCCAACTCAGCTTGTTACTATTTCTAAAGGCATTTATGAGGGCTCAACACCAGTTGAAGGAGTTCGTTACCCATCACCAAATCATATGAGTGGTTGGTGGTTAACTACAGATGAGTACGACGGTAATACCAGCTCATTAGTTACGGTGCACTTTGAGCACATCATCGAAAAACGCCCTGAGTTAGCAATATATATGGCTCTTCCATTCGGGTATCGTTTTAACTTGGGCGGTGAGTCAGAGCATGTTTGGTTTGACCAAGCAGTGGCAGATGAAAGCATATAACAAATTAATTAAACAATGGACGCAAAACAGCAGGCTTGCGCTCATTCTTCGCTAATTTTAGCCTGCTATTTTGCGCCGGTTAAGCGAGGCGTTATGTGCTTTTTATAACTATGTGTACCTATATATGAAAGGTAAGTATTATGCCAGCTGAATCATCCAAGATTTTTATCGTTTGGAAGATTGTTTTCAAATATCTATTTTATGTTTCTTTTGGCGTAGCAATATTCAAGTCCGCTTTGTTTGGGCTACATAATGGGTTTGAAAACTTAGAGTTAATAAATGTATTGTCGGCAATACTTATTTATACTGCAGGTGCTGCTTTACTTTCAGTAATTATTTCACTTTGGGTTGTTATTAAAGATCGTGATTATAAAAAATCATAGTTTAGTAAAGTAGTGTGTTAATAATGCACATAACAAGGCGCTCAACTAGGACAAAATTAAATAAGCTCGTCGCTTCGCTCGATTTTAGCTTATTTAATTTTGCCTGTTAGCTAAGCGTTAGCTTTCAGGAGAACAAATTGAAGTGCGGATGTTGTGGGAAAGATATAGGGGATATTTCTTTTGATAAAAGCTACAAAATGCCAGACGAAGTTTGGGCATTATCTGATGCTGAAAAGAATGACCGCACGCAATTAGATTCTGATTTATGCAGACTTGATGAGCGCTATTTCCTTAGGGGCGTTGCTTATATTCCTGTGATCGATTCTGAAAAAAGTTATGGCTGGGGTGTTTGGGTGGAAGTTTCAGAGCAAAACTTTTTTGAGTATGTAGATAATTATGAGAATGACAATAGCTCTAGACCTTCATTTCCCGGAGTGGTTGCCAATAAAATACCTAGTTATGAAAATACGCTAAGTCTAACTGTTCAAGTTCAGCTAGGAAACGAAACTCAGAGACCTACGTTTACTTTTATAGATAAAGAACACTTGTTAACCCAAGAGCAGGTTAGTGGTGTAAGTATTGAAAAGGTTCATAGTTTCAGTAATTGAAAGCTAACAAATTAATTAAACCGTGGACGCAAAACAGTAGGCTTGCGCTCCTTCGTCGCTTATTTTAGCCTACTATTTTTCGCCGTTTATTAAGGCGTTAGTAGCCTAGGAGGCTTTGGTGCAATTTGACGAGCTAAAGTCAGTACTAGATATAGATAATGAAAATGAGTTAACTCTTCTATCGGCAAAATGGAAAGTCACGCAACTTCCAATTGCTGAAAGTGGTTACTGGATCTTGGAAGAGCAGTTTCATGAAGTTTTCTCAAATGTTGGTGAGTACCAAAGCAATGAAAAAGTGTTTGTTTTTGAGACTTTTGAACGGGTTTATAAAACCACAGGTGTGGTTAAAAGGCTAAATTCAGAGTTCAAGCTAAACTGGACTCGCTTTAACAATTTTCAGCAGTCTACAGACATCCTGAGTTTCTATTTAGTGCCACAAAATTTAAGCTGGGTTTTTTACGGTAACAGAGATTATTGCTTATTTGCTAAAGGCTACTAACAAAGCAAATTAAAAAGGGCGGACAAAAACCAGTTGGCTTTGTTCGTACCTCACAAATTATAGCCAACTATTTTTTGCCGTTTATTTGCGGCGTTAAGCCATAGAGTGAGGAAGTATTCTAAATAATGTATGTAATTCTGATATATGGATTTCCACTAACTCTGTTAGGGTTTGAATGGGGGCTGAGGACAATGCTAGAGGTTGATTCGACTGGCTTCGCAGGTCCAACTCTCGCAGCGGCGGGGTTATCGTTTTTAATGCCTCTCATTAAACCCAAGCAAAAAACAATACCTGGTCATGAAGACGTTATCGCCATGTCAAAGTCGGAGGCAGCCTTTATGCCTTTCCTATGGTTTTTTGTATTTGCATTTCTATTTTGTTGGACTTGGTCCTGTTATATGTCATTAAAGTTCCCACTTGATAAAACCTTTGGATTTGATAGTCATATGGTTATCGGTGGTTCTTTATATAGCATCAGCTTAATACTGACAGGTATAAAGGAGAAGGTGTGATGGAAGAGCTATTTACCTTAATTGCTGCAGGCGCATTGATCCCCGCCATTTCTGTTCTTGTTAAAAAATTAATCGTGGATAAGGCGTTTGAAATTCTGGAAAACGAAATATCAATAAAAGATAAAAATGGGAAAGAATTAAAGTTTGTTGCCAATTCAAATGAAGATGTTAAGGCTATTTTTGAGTCGGAATTAAACTTTGAGAATGAAGTTAAGAAAAATATCAATAAGTTTATTCATGCCCACAAAAAATATGATTTTGAATTGTCCAGCGGAAAATACATAGATTTTCTTTTATCTTATGGGGATAAAAAGATTGGGATAGAGGCAAAATCAAATATCAATAGGTTTAAGGCTAAGTGGATTTCAGACTATTTCAAGGAAAATATCGAAATAGATGAGCTTATAATGATTTTAGATTCTAAAGTTCCAGAAAGCTTTCTTAAAGAGATTGAGAATTTGGACTATAGAAAAAAAATTAAATTCATATCCTCACCTAGAGGAAAGGGTCTTTCACAGTCAATTAATAATGTCTTGGAAGCGGACTTGGGGCTTAACAAGGCATTGCAGCGGACAAGCCGCTGAATGCGGCGTTATGCGTCACTTTAAATAGCTGTCTTTAAAACGGTTTTTACTTCTACTCTTTCCTTCAAATCAGCTTTTAGGTACAGTGGCGTAATCAAATTTTAAGTTGGTCTTGGCTGTTCGTTTTTCAATTTAAGCTGTGACCAGAAAGGGTATTCACCAGTCAATCGCTTCATTGCATTTTTTGGTTCGGTGAGTGTTTATATAAATAAAGTTTAGCTCGTTGGTGCAGGCGCAAGCGCTTTGAAAGCGGTGTGTCAACGCATAACAAGGCGCTAAACTAGGACAAAATTAAATAAGCTCGTCGCTTCGCTCGATTTTAGCTTATTCAATTTTGCCTGTTAGCTAAGCGTTAGGCAGCACAGAAAAAAGGGAGTTTACCTTGGAAGAAGCGAATATTTTAACACCTTATTATTTCTTTGACGTGGCAATGTCAGTTATTGCAATTATTGTTAACGTTTACGGTTATGTTTCACTTAAAAAAACCTATAAAGTTAAAAGTGATAAATATCTCTCACATTTTTCAAAAGGCTTCTTTGCGTTCGCACTTTCAACTTTTTTTAGTTTATTCTCCTTTATAACAATAATTTTAATTGCTGGTATTGCAGGTGACTCACCGCACTTTGAACTCTTCGTTGATCTTCCTTACAACATTGCGTTTGCTATCGGTTTAATTTATTTCGTTCTGGGTATTAAAAATAGCAAAGTGCTACGTGCTGCCTAACAAGTTAATTAAACAATGGACGCAAAACAGCAGGCTTGCGCTCATTCTTCGCTTAGTTTAGCCTGCTATTTTCCGCCGTTTATTAAGGCGTTATATGAACTTTGAGGTCTGAGTGTACTTACCAGTCAGTGTTTATAAAAATACATTACGCCTAATTGGTGTTTTATTTATATGTGTAGGAGTACTCTTAGGTTACTCAGCTTTTGGAGCATTATTTGACCCTAGTGTAACCATTAATTTAAATGGTGTTGAGAGGAATGATGCTGAAGCCAAAATGTTCAGTTTAATTTTACCTTTAGTCTTAATATTCGCTGGATCAGCACTTTGTATATCAAAAGGTGAAAATTTAACGAGTCTACATAAAGCTAGAGAAACTTTTTGGTCTATTTTTCACGGTAAATAGTTCATATAACAAACAGTTTAAAAGCGGACAAAATTCAGTTGGCTGGTTTCGCTCCGCTTCACATTATAGCCAACCAAATTTTGCCTTTTAACTGAGGCGTTATGCGTCATTTCAATTCACTGTATTTAAAACGGTTTTTACGTCAGGTCTTTTCTTCAAATTAGCTTTTAGGTACAGTGGTGCAATTAAGTTTTAAGTTGGTCTTGGCTTTTCGTTTTTCAATTTAAGCTGTGACCAGAATCATCATTCACCAGTCGAACGCTTCTTTGCAATTTTTGGTTTGGTGAGTGTTTTTTAATTTTAAGTTTGGCTTATTAGTGCAGGCGCAAGCGCTTCTAAATTTGCGTGTCAACGCATAACAAGGTCGTCAACGCGGACAAAAAACTGTTGGCTGTTACGCTTCGCTTCACATTTTAGCCAACAATTTTTGCCGGTTACAACGGCGTTAGGCATTTAGGAGAGTTCAGTGGTTATCTTTAGAGTCTTATTTAGCCTGATTATTATTGGGGCAGCTATTTATTGGTACTTTAACCCTGATAGTCATATGGAACCAATCATAATAATTATTTCTTCAGTTTTGGTTCTTATTGCAAGCTTTAATCACTGGTCTGCTCGCAAAAAATCGGATGAAAAGCCTGTTAAAGAGAGTGAACTTTCAATAAACATTATTTCCCCAAAAATACGCTGTTATCGTGAATGGATAGACTATGGTATTAAAATAGACTTTGAGCTTTTCTTTGGCAAAAAGGTTTTAATTAAAAGCATTAAACTTAAATATAAAGAGCCGCTTGGGCTTGGGGAAAAATGGGAACAAAGAGCTAATTTATATTATGTTGAATTAGATCATGAAGACTTATTGGTGCAGGATTTGGCTCAACTAGAAAAATCACTTAAAGAAAAAGCTTCCTTACCTAATTTCCCAAGCACTTTTGAAGAAAAATCTATTTTACAAGTTACTTTATGTGGCTATGTTGCTGGTGAGCGTTTGCCCGATGGTTGGGAGGGCGTTTCGTTAAATAATTGGACATTAGTTGTTGAGTATAACGAAAATAAAACACTTGAGACTCCGATTATACTCCAAGCACATGATAAGTCAGAGAAGCGAGCAACTGAGTTTAAATATGTTGGTTTCGTAAATGCCTAACAAGGCCGTCAAACAAAGGACACAAAATAACAGGCTGTGCTCCTTCGTCGCAAATTTTAGCCTGCTATTTTGTGCCGTTTACGGCAAGCGTTATGCGTCACTTTAAATAGCTGTCTTTAAAGCGGTTTTTACTTCTACTCTTTCCTTCAAATCAGCTTTTAGGT
>NZ_JBWVBR010000040.1:0-2981 GCF_056629255.1 Pseudoalteromonas sp. NFXS53
ACCGCTTACCGCTTACCGCTTACCGCTTACCGCTTACCGCTTACCGCTTACCGCTTACCGCTTACCGCTTACCGCTTACCGCTTTCTGCTTTCTGCTTTCAGCTTTCCGTTTTCAGTGTTATATTGCTTTTATAATTTTGGAACAAATAATAACCGCTTGGACTTAGGATTTATGTCTAAACTACTCCCTTTGCTCGCATCAGGCTTAGTTGCTATTGCTGCGCCTAGTTTTGCCGATGAAACACTTAAAACATACCGTAACTTTACAGGGTTCACTGGGTTAATAAATACAAACAACGCTGAAGTACTGGAATCAGGTAGTAGCGATTTTAGCTACAATAATATGCTTGATTACAGAGGTGAAAATTACGTTGATGGGCATAATTTTGCTTTTTCAGTGGGCTTGTTTGATAGGCTTGAAGTTACAGGGTTTATTGCGTCGAGTACGATGCATGATGTGACATTTGGTTTTTCGGCGCAGGAAGAAAAGCAGCTTCGTGACTTGTCATTCAATGCAAAGTATCAAATCCCTTATATTCCTAAAGATTGGTTTAGTGTTGCCTTAGGTAGTAAAGATATAGGTGGTGCTGCAAATAAATATCGAACACATTTCGCTGTTGCCTCAAAAGAATGGTCTGATTTTAGGTTTTCATTAGGTGCTGCCAAGAGCGATCATGAAACTAGTATGATGAATGGTGCCTTTGGCGGTATAGAATGGATGCCATTTGACTGGTTTGCTCTGCAGATAGAGCATGATGCCGAAGCTGTCAATGCCGCTGCGCGCTTCACTGTGCCAAAAGAGTGGCTATTTGACATTGGTGAGCTGACTTTCACGAGCCGTTTTTATAGTACTACTGACTATTCAGAAAATGACAGCACATATTATGGCGTTAACTTTACTATGCCGCTATCTAGCCAGGCACGTAAAAATTATCAAGAGATTAAGCCAGCTCCCGCTATTGTCGTTGCTAAAAATTCTGAGCCTTCTGATTTATCTAAACCTATCGTATTTAACCAAAGAGCACCAGAGCCTAAACAATCAGTCATTGCTAAGGCTGACACATCGAAAGCTGACCGTTCGCAGGCTCAAAGTAAACAAGAAGTGTCTTTAAGCAGTCAAGTACACCGCTTAAAACTCGCTTTAATTGAAGATGGCTTTGAAAACCTCAGTATTGGGTTTAACGAAACGCCAAGTGTTGTGGTTAAATTTGAAAACAGAGTATTTAATCGTAACGACCTAGATGCATTGGGTCTTGTGATGGGCCGAATCGGTGAGTTCATTACCAAAGAACATGCTCGTTTCTTAATTCAATTAGAGAAAAGCGATATTGGTTTATTGAATATTCAAGGTTCTGTTGATAATTATCGTCAGTTTATTGCAGAAGGGGTAAGTCCAGATCTTGATGTTCGCCAAGGTAGTGTTGCAACGCCATCGGGCATGATGTGGGTGGGTAATACCGCAGAGCAAAGCCCATACTTTCTACCTCGGGTTACTTTTTCTCCTGCATTAGCTGCAACTTATGCAACTGAGCTAGGTGTATATGATTTTTCATTGGCGCTTCGAGCTGATGTTGAGGTGCCGCTTTGGAAAGGTGCTGGTGTTAATGTGACTATGCAAAAAGTGGTTGCTAACACTGAAGATTTTGAAAAGGGCGATACATTCAATGGGCGTCGCTTGAAAGGTGGGCTTGATCAAGCTGTTTTCTATCAGGCGTTAGAGCTACCTTTTAATATATATAACCTGACACAAGTGGGTATGTTCAGAAACTATCATGAATATTATGGTGTGATTAATGAAACCACTTGGATAAGCCCTGGTGGTCGTCACCAATTAAGTGCGAATATCGCTAAATTTGAGTATCAAGATTATGATGCTTCTCGTGATTATTATTTAGCTGAATATCAATTTAATTGGTCAGAACAAGATATCACGCTTCATGCCAGTATGGGTAAGTTTTGGGCGCTAGATGAAGGTGTGAAAGTAGAAAGCCGTTTCTGGTTTGGTGATAGCTATATTGCCATTTATGCAGCAGATACAGCTGCCCAACAAGTAGGTATTGCGTTTAGTATTCCATTGAGCCCACGTAAAGACATGTCAGTTACACCTTATGGGCAAATTAAAGGCAATGAAGCTTGGCGTCATGGGGTAACAACCCGTGTTGGTGAGTCGAATAATGCGTTGGTGAGAGGTCAAGCTTCGAAAATGTATACGCGTATTAATATGGAACGCACATTCTTGAATCAAGGTCGTAATTCTAGCAGTTATGTATACGCGAATTTATCGAGATTAAGAGAAGCGTATTTGACTTATAAATAAGAGTTTAAAAGTTATAAGTTAGCGAGCGTAAAGTTTGCTGGTCAACGAACATAGAATAAGGCGCGGTTCATATTTGTGAAGCGCGCTTTTTTTTGTGTGACATAAAGTCAGCGCCTACACTCGTGCAAAATATACGTTGCGAAGCAAGGTTGCTTTTGTGCATGGTGGAAAGAGCAATTTTAGCAGCCGCAATGGAGTGCTCAATCTGCAGTTTTTGGATCTTTATTCATGGCGACAATCTAAAAACCTTGTTGCGTTAAAGCACAACCTACAGGTGATTGGTTTAGTTGTTGTGTAGGTCGTCATTTATGGCGACATTATCGTGCAAAATATACGTTGCGAAGCAAGGTTATTTTTAAGTAAGTGGAAAGAGTAATTTTAGAAACTACAATGGAGTACTCAATCTATAGTTTTGTAGGCTGTTATTTATGGTGTTAATTTAAAAATCTTGTTGCGCTAAAGCACAACCTACAGGTGATTGGTTTAGTTGTTGTGTAGGCCGTCATTTATGGCGACATTATCGTGCAAAATATACGTTGCGAAGCAAGGTTATTTTTGCGCAAGGTGAAATGAGCAATTTTAGCAACTGCAATGGAGTGCTCAATCAACAGAACGCGATATGAAATCGCTGCTACCGAAGTGTTTTAATTTTGTGTGGGTCGTC
>NZ_JBWVBR010000041.1:0-2970 GCF_056629255.1 Pseudoalteromonas sp. NFXS53
TTGCTCTTTAAAAATTTGGAAAAGCTGATAATTAATTCTTTTAGAAGAAATTCTAAAAAGAGTTTTCAAAAGTAAAACAATGCCGATAAACATTAAGTTGTTTATTAGCGTCTACTTTAGTATTCAATATTAACTTCTGGCGAAGTTAAAACTGTCTTTGACGATACAAACCATTTTGGGTTGTATGGTTAAGTGACTAAGCGTACACGGTGGATGCCTTGGCAGTTGGAGGCGATGAAGGACGTACTAACTTGCGATAAGCCTAGTCAAGCCAGTAAGAGGCACTTGAGACTAGGATTTCCGAATGGGGAAACCCACCTGCTTGCAGGTATCGTTAACTGAATACATAGGTTAACGAGGCGAACGCGGAGAACTGAAACATCTAAGTACCCGTAGGAAAAGAAATCAACCGAGATTCCGAAAGTAGCGGCGAGCGAAATCGGATTAGCCCTTAAGCTTTAGTGTAGTTAGTGGAACATTCTGGAAAGTTTGACGATACAGGGTGACAGTCCCGTACACAAAAACTTATCTAAAGTGAAATCGAGTAGGTCGGAGCACGTGAAACTTTGACTGAATATAGGTGGACCATCATCTAAGGCTAAATACTCCCAACTGACCGATAGTGAACCAGTACCGTGAGGGAAAGGCGAAAAGAACCCCTGTGAGGGGAGTGAAATAGAACCTGAAACCGTGTACGTACAAGCAGTAGGAGCCCCTCGAGGGTGACTGCGTACCTTTTGTATAATGGGTCAGCGACTTATATTTTGTAGCGAGGTTAACCGTTTAGGGTAGCCGTAGCGAAAGCGAGTCTTAACTGGGCGTTGAGTTGCAAGGTATAGACCCGAAACCCGGTGATCTAGCCATGGGCAGGTTGAAGGTTGAGTAACATCAACTGGAGGACCGAACCCACTAACGTTGAAAAGTTAGGGGATGACCTGTGGCTTGGAGTGAAAGGCTAATCAAACCGGGAGATAGCTGGTTCTCCCCGAAATCTATTTAGGTAGAGCCTCGGACGAATACTTACGGGGGTAGAGCACTGTTAAGGCTAGGGGGTCATCCCGACTTACCAACCCTTTGCAAACTCCGAATACCGTAAAGTAATATCCGGGAGACACACGGTGGGTGCTAACGTCCATCGTGGAGAGGGAAACAACCCAGACCGTCAGCTAAGGTCCCAAAGTGTATGTTAAGTGGGAAACGATGTGGGAAGGCTAAAACAGCTAGGAGGTTGGCTTAGAAGCAGCCATCCTTTAAAGAAAGCGTAATAGCTCACTAGTCGAGTCGGCCTGCGCGGAAGATGTAACGGGGCTAAACATACCACCGAAGCTACGGCTGCATACTTTGTATGCGGGGTAGGGGAGCGTTCTGTAAGCGGCTGAAGCTCAATTGTAAAGTTGGGTGGACGTATCAGAAGTGCGAATGCTGACATGAGTAACGATAATGCGGGTGAAAAACCCGCACGCCGGAAGACCAAGGGTTCCTATCCCATGTTAATCAGGGTAGGGTAAGTCGACCCCTAAGGCGAGGCTGAAGAGCGTAGTCGATGGGAAACGGGTTAATATTCCCGTACTTGGAATAATTGCGATGGGGGGACGGAGCAGGCTAATCAAGCATGGCGATGGTTGTCCATGTGAAAGGCTGTAGGCTGGTGACTTAGGAAAATCCGGGTCGCTAAGGCTGAGAGTCGAGACGAGCTACTACGGTAGTGAAGTTGATGATGCCCTACTTCCAGGAAAAGCCTCTAAGCTTCAGATTATTTCGAATCGTACCCCAAACCGACACAGGTGGTCAGGTAGAGAATACTAAGGCGCTTGAGAGAACTCGGGTGAAGGAACTAGGCAAAATTGTACCGTAACTTCGGGAGAAGGTACGCTCCTATCTGTGATGAGATTTACTCTCTAAGCGGACGGGAGCCGCAGTGACCAGGTGGCTGGGACTGTTTATTAAAAACACAGCACTGTGCAAAATCGTAAGATGACGTATACGGTGTGACACCTGCCCGGTGCCGGAAGGTTAATTGATGGGGTTAGCTTAGGCGAAGCTCTTGATCGAAGCCCCGGTAAACGGCGGCCGTAACTATAACGGTCCTAAGGTAGCGAAATTCCTTGTCGGGTAAGTTCCGACCTGCACGAATGGTGTAACCATGGCCACGCTGTCTCCACCCGAGACTCAGTGAAATTGAAATCGCAGTGAAGATGCTGTGTACCCGCGGCTAGACGGAAAGACCCCGTGAACCTTTACTACAGCTTGGCACTGAACATTGAGCCTACATGTGTAGGATAGGTGGGAGGCTTTGAAGCAGCGTCGCTAGATGTTGTGGAGCCATCCTTGAAATACCACCCTTGTATGTTTGATGTTCTAACATAGGCCCCTTATCGGGGTTGTGGACAGTGCCTGGTGGGTAGTTTGACTGGGGCGGTCTCCTCCCAAAGAGTAACGGAGGAGCACGAAGGTTGGCTAAGTACGGTCGGACATCGTACGGTTAGTGTAATGGTAGAAGCCAGCTTAACTGCGAGACAGACACGTCGAGCAGGTACGAAAGTAGGTCATAGTGATCCGGTGGTTCTGAATGGAAGGGCCATCGCTCAACGGATAAAAGGTACTCCGGGGATAACAGGCTGATACCGCCCAAGAGTTCATATCGACGGCGGTGTTTGGCACCTCGATGTCGGCTCATCACATCCTGGGGCTGAAGTCGGTCCCAAGGGTATGGCTGTTCGCCATTTAAAGTGGTACGCGAGCTGGGTTTAGAACGTCGTGAGACAGTTCGGTCCCTATCTGCCGTGGGCGTTTGAGAATTGAGAGGGGCTGCTCCTAGTACGAGAGGACCGGAGTGGACGAACCGCTGGTGTTCGGGTTGTGATGCCAATTGCATTGCCCGGTAGCTACGTTCGGAATCGATAACCGCTGAAAGCATCTAAGCGGGAAGCGAGCCTCGAGATGAGTTCTCACTTTAACTTTAAGTTAACT
>NZ_JBWVBR010000042.1:0-2728 GCF_056629255.1 Pseudoalteromonas sp. NFXS53
CGGACAAAAAACAGTTGGCTTTGTTCGTGCCTCACAAATTATAGCCAACTATTTTTAGCCGTTTATTTGCGGCGTTATGCGTCACTTTAAATAGCTGTCTTTAAAGCGGTTTTTACTTCTACTCTTTCCTTCAAATCAGCTTTTAGGTACAGTGGCGTAATCAAATTTTAAGTTGGTCTTGGCTGTTCGTTTTTCAATTTAAGCTGTGACCAGAAAGGTTATTCACCAGTCAATCGCTTCATTGCAATTTTTGGTTCGGTGAGTGTTTATATAAATAAAGTTTAGCTCGTTGGTGCAGGCGCAAGCGCTTTTAAAGCGGTGTGTCAACGCATAACAAGGCGCTAAACTAGGACAAAATTAAATAAGCTCGTCGCTTCTCTCGATTTTAGCTTATTCAATTTTGCCTGTTAGCTAAGCGTTATATGCCTATGATATTTTTGAACCGTTCTATAGCTTTGGTGTCTCTTCTTATAAGCTTTACCATGCTATACGGTGTAGGTGAGCGATTTTTAAGTGCGCTATGGGTGCTCTATAAATTTTATGGGAGCAATGGAGAAGGGGTTTCACTTGGTGTTTCAATGACACTTATTACTTATCTCGTCTCATTTGGTTTAATAGCTGTTTCAAGGGTTATGTACACTAAATCTGGTGATAAGGTTGCTTTATCACTAACCAGAGTCACTAGCTACATAGTCTGGTCTGGGCTAATGCTTTTAACTATTTTGCTTGTTACACCACTAGCTCACCTTTATTCGAGATAGCGGCATATAACAAATTAATTAAACAGTGGACGCAAAACAGCAGGCTTGCGCTCATTCTTCGCTTAGTTTAGCCTGCTATTTTCCGCCGTTTATTAAGGCGTTATGCGTCAATTTAAATCGCTGTATTTCAAACGGTTTTTCCCTCAAACCTTTTCTTCAAATTAGCTTTTAGGTACAGTGGCGTAATTAAGTTTTAAGTTGGTCTTGGCTTTTCGTTTTTCAATTTAAGCTGTGACCAGAAAGGTCATTCACCAGTCGAACGCTTCTTTGCAATTTCGAGTTTGGTGGGTGTTTTTAATTTTTAGTTTGGCTTATTGGTGCAGGCGCAAGCGCTTCTAAATTTGAGTGTCAACGCATAACAAAGTCGTCAACGCGGACAAAAAACTGTTGGCTGTTACGCTTCGCTTCACACTTTAGCCAACAATTTTTTGCCGGTTACAACGGCGTTATGCGTCACTTTAAATCGCTGTCTTTAAAGCAGTTTTCACTTCAAGTCTTTTCTTCAAATTAGCTTTTAGGTACAGTGGCGTAATCAAATTTTAAGTTGGTCTTGGCTTTTCGTTTTTCAATTTAAGCTGTGACCAGAAAGGTCATTCACCAGTCGAGCGCTTCTTTGCAATTTTGAGTTTGGTGAGTGTTTTTTAATTTTAAGTTTGGCTTATTGGTATATGCGCAAGCGCTTTCAACTTTGAGTGTCAACGCATAACAAGGTCGTCAACGCGGACAAAAAACTGTTGGCTGCTACGCTTCGCTTCACATTATAGCCAACAATTTTTTGCCGGTTACAACGGCGTTAGCAGTAAGGGAGTTATAACTTGCAGCCCAGTGACACTTTGACAATTGAAAGCCTAGATGACGGTTGGCGTGATAAAGACATGGTCATGTTGCATGCTTGCTTTCAACTGCTAAAAGACTGCGTTGAAAAAGAGAATTTGTTAAACGGCCATACTGACTGGAACGCAGATGTAAAGCATATAGAAGTCAGGAAGGAATTGGAATTATTGTATAAGTGGTGGCTTCAGCGAATGACTCAAGATGAACAATGCGGAATGACTGAAGAAGAATATAACAATGACGACGAAATGTTACACAGGCTTATAAAGGTACGGTGGGCACTGTGGACTTAACTGCTAACAAACAGTTTAAAAGCGGACAAAATTCAGTTGGCTGGTTTCGCTCCGCTTCACATTATAGCCAACTAAATTTTGCCTTTTAACTGAGGCGTTAGCACTAAAGGTCAATATGGACATCATATTCAAATTTGGAATATATTTTTTAGGTGTTATAACCTCTTTACTTCTGATTCCTTTTGTTGAAAAGAAGAAGTCAGATGCTAAGAGAAAGGAGAGCCTAGAAGAACTATTTATTGAACTCGACGACATCCAAATTGAGCTAATAGATCACTTAGAGTCAAACTTTCAATTTTTACTTAATTTGAGAACTGAGGGTGAATTAGCGAATAATGGAAGATTACCAGTTCCCATGCCAAAAGTTATTAATACGGACGTACTAGGTGACTTATATAAAGAATCAGCTTTATTGCTTACTTCACCTCAAAGATTAGCCGTAAAACGTATTCCTAATCGCATTCATGAAATAATGCAGCATTCAAAACTATCAATAGACTCTGTCATGAACAAAAATGAATATTGTGCTCAATCAATTAAAAATACGGTCAAACTTTCTTGTTATTTAGTTCATGAAATAAACTCCCTTAGAGAGCACAGGGAGCGTTTTATTTTAGCAAAAGATTTGAACTCAAATAGCGCGGTATTACCAGTTTTAAGAAGTTTAGGGTTTAATGAAAGCCAAATAGCTATTTCAAGAATTGAAGAATCACTGTTTAATGAAGTTAAAGCTAAAATTTAGTGCTAACAAGCAATTAAACAGGGATAAAAAACTTGCGGGCTATTCGCTTCGCTCAATTTTAGCCCACAATTTTTTACCCGTTAATCGGGCGTTATGCG
>NZ_JBWVBR010000043.1:0-1780 GCF_056629255.1 Pseudoalteromonas sp. NFXS53
AACAATCATCTGTGTGGACACTACGAACAAATCTGTTCTAAATCGTTAAGGAGGTGATCCAGCCCCAGGTTCCCCTAGGGCTACCTTGTTACGACTTCACCCCAGTCATGAATCACTCCGTGGTAAGCGCCCTCCCTAAGGTTAAGCTACCTACTTCTGGAGCAACCCACTCCCATGGTGTGACGGGCGGTGTGTACAAGGCCCGGGAACGTATTCACCGCGGCATTCTGATCCGCGATTACTAGCGATTCCGACTTCATGGAGTCGAGTTGCAGACTCCAATCCGGACTACGACGCACTTTAAGTGATTCGCTAACTCTCGCGAGCTTGCAGCACTCTGTATGCGCCATTGTAGCACGTGTGTAGCCCTACACGTAAGGGCCATGATGACTTGACGTCGTCCCCACCTTCCTCCGGTTTATCACCGGCAGTCTCCTTAGAGTTCCCGACCGAATCGCTGGCAACTAAGGATAGGGGTTGCGCTCGTTGCGGGACTTAACCCAACATCTCACAACACGAGCTGACGACAGCCATGCAGCACCTGTATCAGAGTTCCCGAAGGCACCAAACCATCTCTGGTAAGTTCTCTGTATGTCAAGTGTAGGTAAGGTTCTTCGCGTTGCATCGAATTAAACCACATGCTCCACCGCTTGTGCGGGCCCCCGTCAATTCATTTGAGTTTTAACCTTGCGGCCGTACTCCCCAGGCGGTCTACTTAATGCGTTAGCTTTGGAAAAGTTGTCCGAAGACCCCAGCTCCTAGTAGACATCGTTTACGGCGTGGACTACCGGGGTATCTAATCCCGTTTGCTCCCCACGCTTTCGTACATGAGCGTCAGTATTGACCCAGGTGGCTGCCTTCGCCATCGGTATTCCTTCAGATCTCTACGCATTTCACCGCTACACCTGAAATTCTACCACCCTCTATCATACTCTAGTTTGCCAGTTCGAAATGCAGTTCCCAGGTTGAGCCCGGGGCTTTCACATCTCGCTTAACAAACCGCCTGCGTACGCTTTACGCCCAGTAATTCCGATTAACGCTCGCACCCTCCGTATTACCGCGGCTGCTGGCACGGAGTTAGCCGGTGCTTCTTCTGTAAGTAACGTCACAGCTAGCAGGTATTAACTACTAACCTTTCCTCCTTACTGAAAGTGCTTTACAACCCTAAGGCCTTCTTCACACACGCGGCATGGCTGCATCAGGCTTGCGCCCATTGTGCAATATTCCCCACTGCTGCCTCCCGTAGGAGTCTGGACCGTGTCTCAGTTCCAGTGTGGCTGATCATCCTCTCAAACCAGCTAGGGATCGTCGCCTTGGTGAGCCATTACCTCACCAACTAGCTAATCCCACTTGGGCTAATCTAAGGGCGAGAGCCGAAGCCCCCTTTGGTCCGTAGACGTTATGCGGTATTAGCAGTCGTTTCCAACTGTTGTCCCCCACCCTAAGGCATATTCCCAAGCATTACTCACCCGTCCGCCGCTCGTCATCTTCTAGCAAGCTAGAAATGTTACCGCTCGACTTGCATGTGTTAGGCCTGCCGCCAGCGTTCAATCTGAGCCATGATCAAACTCTTCAATTAAAAGTTTTTTGTTTGAAGTAAACTTCAAACCATGCTCAATGAATTCTGATTTTGATTCTTTCGAATCGAATTGACTATGAAGTCACTCAGTTACATTTGAGACTCTAATTTTTTTGCTCCTGAATCAAGAGCTGTTAGAACTCAACCTGTACGAGTGCCCACACAGATGATTGCTTCATATTTTTAAAGAACAGTGTAACT
>NZ_JBWVBR010000044.1:0-1509 GCF_056629255.1 Pseudoalteromonas sp. NFXS53
AAAGCGAAGCATCCATATGAATACATGTTGTTAGAAAATGAAGGACATGGTTTTTATAAGCCGGAGCATAGAGCCAACTACTACAAACGAGTTTTAGCGTTTCTTGATGAGCACTTAGTACTTTAATTTCGAATTGGCAAAACAAAGAAAAAAGCCCGAGTTAATCGGGCTTTTTTTCTACGTTAATAAAATTAAGGATGGTATCTTTGTTTACAAATTAAATACAAGAGTTTTAATGTTAAGATAAATTATTAATCAGAATGGACATAAAATGAAAATAATAACATATGGGATTTTAGTATTGTCGTTGCTATTTGGACAAACAATAGCTGCGAAGCAAATACCTGTTGAAGCGTTTAGTTCTGGCGAAAAATACTCACGAGTCAAAATTTCACCAACAGGAAAGTATCTCAGCTTTACCTCTGAAGTAGAAGGCCGCAAGAGGTTATTTGTACTAAATCTAGAAGAAAATAAAATCGAGAATGTTGTCAGGTTCTCAGGTAATTCTGAAGTAGGTTCTTATCAATGGGTTAATAATGAGCGTTTGGTAATGCAAAAGCTCTATGTTAAAGGTTGGACAGATCATCCTGTTTATCATGGTGAACTTTTTGGTGTTGATGCTGATGGCTCTAGTGATAAATACTTGGTCGGTTACCAAGGACCAATGGAAACTGGCTCTCTTTTAAAAAGAGCGTCAGCAGTATATGGTACTTCTTACATATTAGACCCGTTGATACATGATGATAAACATATGTTGGTTTACACTATTCCATGGAACGCAAGTAAAGAACCAACAACTATCGTATACCGAGTGAACGTAAAAACGGGTGTGCGAAAAAGAATTACACGCTCTCCTTCAAGAATGGCTGCTTTCTTAACTGACAATCAAGGACATGTGAGAGTGTCGTTGTCGACAGATGATTATATAAACCAAACCATCCACATTAGAGATAACAATAAAGATGATTGGAGAGAGTTTAAACTCAATGCAAATCTCACAGACATTAATCTGCATGCATTTGATGGTAGTGGTAAAAAGATCTACATCACAGCATCTCAGTCGGGTGAAGCAGAGGGAGTTTTTGAGTTAAACCTAGGGTCTGGCAAGGTCAAAAAACTACTTCAAGACCAAGTGGTCTCACCTAAAAAGTTATGGGTTGATAATATCAATCATGAGCTTTTTGCCGTAGAACTAGAACCTGGTTACCCAACTTATGCCTTTGTTGATAACACGGCAAAAATGAGTCAACGTTTAAAAGATTTAATACAGTCTTTGCCTGGTGAACAAATTCAGCTAGTTAGTTCAACATTAGATGCGAACAAGTCGATAGTGTATGCGCACAGTGATATAAATCCGGGCACATATTATTTGTTCCATGCTGATAAGAATAAGTTACAGTTTTTATTTAACACAAAGGAAGGTATCGACTACCGTTTGATGGCAGAAACTAAGCCTGTTTCATTTAAAGCGAGAGACGGCCTTGAAATTCATGGTTATCTTACTTTGCC
>NZ_JBWVBR010000045.1:0-1200 GCF_056629255.1 Pseudoalteromonas sp. NFXS53
GTTCCAATCGCGATGGACGAAGGTCTACGTTTCGCGATCCGTGAAGGTGGCCGTACAGTAGGTGCTGGTGTTGTAGCAACTATCGTTGAGTAATATCAACTTTAGTTAATGCCACAAAGCATTAAAAAAAACCGAGCTTAGGCTCGGTTTTTTTGTTTTTAGGTGTATAAGATTTAGAGGATAGAAGGTTAGCGATTGTTAAATTAGCTTGCTTCACCTTGCGCAAAAGGAATGAGAGTGCTGCGCACTCTGTCATTAAACTTTTGCACTTTTAATGCCTTTAATTTAGTGCAGCCTATGAAGGTGGCGCACTTTACCAGATAGGTGCTGGTGTTGTAGCAACTATCGTTGAGTAATATCGACTTTAGTTAATACCACAAAGCATTAAAAAAACCGAGCTTATGCTCGGTTTTTTTGTTTTTAGGGGTATAAGACTTAGAGGATAGAAGGTTAGCGAGTGTTAAATTAGCTTTCTTCACCTTGCGCAAAAGGAATGAGAGTGCTGCGCACTCTGTCATTAAACTTTTGCACTTTATGGCCGTTTTTAATGCCTGAAATTTAGTGCAGCCTATGAAGGTGACGCACTTTACCAGAACGGTGCTGGTGTTGTAGCAACTATCGTTGAGTAATATCGACTTTAGTTAATGCCACAAAGCTTAGAGGTTTAAGTAGTTGTGAAACTTACTTCAGGCTAGTTCTAAGTTGTAATTCATCCATGAAGCTGGGCTCCTCTAGACCTCTTATAAATCTGATAGCAGGTTAGCTATTGTTAAATTGGCTCGTTTCACCTTGCGCAAAAGGAATGTGAGTGCTGTGCACTCTGTCATTAAACTTTTGCACTACTCTTGCGTAAAAGAAATAATGTATAGCTACCGGCATGTCCAAAAAACCGAACCACTAGATTAGTAGTCAGAAACGCTTATAAAAACTCAACACCAATTAGATGCTGTGAAACTGTTCTCAAACATAAAGTAGATAAAGCATGCATAAATGAAATAGAGTTGTAGGCATTCTTTCTAGATAGATATGAATCCTAATATGGGTGTAAATCGAATTTATTGCTCAGAATAGTGTAATAAAGCAGCATTAAAGTATCAAAAATAGGCGTTTCGTTTAAAATGCACGCGAACAGTCAGTTTTTTGCATTTTTCTTTAAAAAAGGGCTTGCGTAATTTTCTGGTCTCCCTATAATGCGACCCC
>NZ_JBWVBR010000046.1:0-1169 GCF_056629255.1 Pseudoalteromonas sp. NFXS53
ATGGCAAAAGAAAAGTTTGAACGTTCGAAACCGCACGTAAACGTAGGTACAATCGGCCACGTTGACCACGGTAAAACAACTCTAACTGCAGCAATCACTAACGTACTTGCAAAAGTATACGGTGGTGACGCAAAAGACTTCGCATCAATCGATAACGCTCCAGAAGAGCGTGAGCGTGGTATCACAATCTCAACTTCACACGTTGAGTATGACACACCAACTCGCCACTACGCACACGTAGACTGTCCAGGACACGCTGACTATGTTAAAAACATGATCACTGGTGCTGCACAGATGGACGGCGCGATCCTAGTAGTTGCAGCTACTGACGGTCCTATGCCTCAGACTCGTGAGCACATCCTACTTTCACGTCAGGTTGGTGTACCTTACATCGTTGTATTCATGAACAAATGTGACATGGTTGACGACGAAGAGCTACTAGAGCTAGTAGAGATGGAAGTTCGTGAACTTCTTTCTGAGTACGACTTCCCAGGTGACGACCTACCTCTAATCCAGGGTTCAGCGCTTAAAGCACTAGAAGGCGAGAAAGAGTGGGAAGACAAGATCGTTGAGCTTGCAGAAGCACTAGATTCTTACATCCCAGAGCCAGAGCGTGACATCGATAAGCCATTCATCATGCCTATCGAAGACGTATTCTCAATCCAGGGTCGTGGTACAGTTGTAACTGGCCGTGTTGAAGCTGGTATCATCAACGTGAACGACGAAGTTGAAATCGTAGGTATCAAAGAAACTACGAAGACAACTTGTACGGGTGTTGAAATGTTCCGTAAGCTTCTAGACGAAGGTCGTGCTGGTGAGAACATCGGTGCACTTCTACGTGGTACTAAGCGTGACGAAGTTGAGCGTGGTCAGGTTCTATGTAAGCCTGGTTCAATCAACCCACACACGAAGTTCACTTCAGAAGTATACGTACTATCTAAAGATGAAGGTGGCCGTCATACTCCATTCTTCAAAGGTTACCGTCCACAGTTCTACTTCCGTACAACTGACGTAACAGGTAACGTTGAGTTACCAGAAGGCGTAGAAATGGTAATGCCTGGTGACAACATCAAGATGACTGTTGAGCTAATCGTTCCAATCGCGATGGACGAAGGTCTACGTTTCGCGATCCGTGAAGGTGGCCGTACAGTAGGTGCTGGTGTTGTAGC
>NZ_JBWVBR010000047.1:0-866 GCF_056629255.1 Pseudoalteromonas sp. NFXS53
TGGCGTCCCCTAGGGGATTCGAACCCCTGTTACCGCCGTGAAAGGGCGGTGTCCTAGGCCTCTAGACGAAGGGGACACAAAACTGTGTTCTCTAGGACAATTGCACTTAGAAGATTGGTGGAGCTATGCGGGATCGAACCGCAGACCTCCTCGCTGCCAGCGAGGCGCTCTCCCAGCTGAGCTATAGCCCCTTACCTTGGGCTTATCTAACCTTTCAGTTAGTCACCTGTATCGCTGAGTGCGGGGCGCATTCTATGCACCCGCAAAATTAAAGTCAACATTTTTTCTTTAACTTTTTACTGTTCGCTTTAAAAAACAGCAAACAGGCGCATATATAATCACAACAACCGTTTTTAGGCAACTAAACACTCTCTATATCATCACCATAGCACTCAAATTGCTTTGTTTTACTCTCTGTTGCACTCAGTGATTAACAAGAGCTATGGCATTTTGTTTTTCACCTTGGTATTTCAACTGATGTAAAGCATCTAAAATTAGCTTTTTTGAATAAGTTTAGAGGGTTTTATTGTAATTTAAGCTGCTCAGACAACCCTTAGATCAAATTACTAATATCAGGGGTTTTAATCTTGGTTCATTTTCAATAAGGCAGCTTTTCTTGGCTTTTTAAGATTTTTTAACGTGAAAACACACTTGCTATATAATGAAGAACAATTGCAATTTGATGATAAAACCCGCAGACAGACCAAAATTGTAAATTCAGCTATTGACTCTGTTGCAAGTCTCCCTATAATACCGCTCCACAACGACACGGTAACGTGTTGTTTTTAGATATGGGTCGTTAGCTCAGTTGGGAGAGCATCGCCCTTACAAGGCGAGGGTCACTGGTTCAAGTCCAGTACGACCCA
>NZ_JBWVBR010000048.1:0-755 GCF_056629255.1 Pseudoalteromonas sp. NFXS53
AGAGCTTAAAACTTAGAGTAAATATTGCCAGAGTAACTATATAACTCTGGCAATATAAGTTGATTCTTTTAGTCGCCCGGACATGGGCCCTCAAAAGAAAACAATTCATTACCATTTAAATCGTAATAAGTATGTTTACATAAAGAACCCCCGTCACCCCCTCCACTTAGGGGAAAGTGATTAAAACTTGGCCCTTTATAACCAGAACCATCAGGGGTTGAATATTTGTTTCCTGTTGGGCTAGAAACTGTTTTAAGATAAGTACTATCAATAGCTTCCGCCAAACACTTTGAGATATCATTGGATCTCAAGATATTTTCAGCTTTACCGCTAGATTTTATCTGGTTTAGAGGGTAACCACCAATAACTGTTTTCATTTGGTTTGTACTTACTGAGATTCCTCCGTTTTTTGAAGTTAAATCAAAAACAACTTCGTTTTTTGCACCTTGGCCGAAATATTTCGTTTTGTAAGTAAAGTCAGTGATTATGTTCTGTGTAATATCAAAATATTCAACTGTGCCCCCAATACCAAATGCTCCAAGGGCGCCTTGAAAATTTGCTCCTATAATTCTTATTCCTTGAAAGTTGTTTTCGAAATTTTCGTCTTTAAACGCTTTAGCATTAGCTTCAACTTGTAAGTTAGATTTAGCTACTATGCTACCTGCTAACTTCATCGCTTTCATCTCAGGGCTGTTGGCACAGCTACTCATTATTCCCACTGAGTTTTCATCAATAATGGGGTGAATTGATTGAGA
>NZ_JBWVBR010000049.1:0-746 GCF_056629255.1 Pseudoalteromonas sp. NFXS53
GCAACCTTCTCAGGCAATACAGCTCATGATAATGGTAAAGATTATCTGAACATAGGTGCAAATCGCACAGAGTCAAACACGGTAAACAGCACTGTTAAAGTTGATCTAACAGGAGCAAACAAATCAGCGACGGTGGACTTTACAGAGAAGCTCAAGCCTGTAGGTTACAGCATCGCAGGTAAGGTGTTCTTAGATACTTTGCAAGATGGCGATCTTGAAGCGGCAGAGCTAGACAAAGCACTTGAAAACATCACTGTGACTTTAACCGGTAAAGACAAGTTTGGTCGCACGGTGTCACTGACGCGTACAACAGATGTGAACGGTCAGTACGTGTTTGCAGACTTAACTGAAGCAAACAAAAATGGTTATTCTGTCGCAGCAACCTTCTCAGGCAATACAGCTCATGATAATGGTAAAGATTATCTGAACATAGGTGCAAATCGCACAGAGTCAAACACGGTAAACAGCACTGTTAAAGTTGATCTAACAGGAGCAAACAAATCAGCGACGGTGGACTTTACAGAGAAGCTCAAGCCTGAAGGTTACAGCATCGCCGGTAAGGTGTTCTTAGATACCTTGCAAGATGGCGAACTAGAAGCTGCTGAACTAGACAAAGTGCTTGAAAACATCACAGTCACACTGACTGGTAAAGACAAGCTTGGCCGCGCCGTGTCACTCACGCGAACCACAGATGTTAATGGTCAATACGCGTTTGCAGATTTAACCGAAGCAAATAAAGATGGTTA
>NZ_JBWVBR010000050.1:0-740 GCF_056629255.1 Pseudoalteromonas sp. NFXS53
CGTTTGATGGCAGAAACTAAGCCTGTTTCATTTAAAGCGAGAGACGGCCTTGAAATTCATGGTTATCTTACTTTGCCTTTCAATAAAGAAGCTAAAAACCTACCTCTTGTGGTAATGCCTCATGGTGGTCCTCATGGTCCGAGAGATTGGTGGGGGTTTGACTCTGATGCACAATTACTTGCCAATCGTGGTATCGCCGTTTTAAAAGTGAACTTCAGAGGTTCAGGTGGATATGGTCGTGCATTTGAACATGCAGGTCACCAAAAGTGGGGGTCAGCAATTCAGCATGACATCATAGATGCGACTAAGTATGTGATTGAACAAGGCTACGCAGATCCTAAAAATATGTGCATCATGGGCGCCAGCTTTGGTGGCTACTCAGCACTACAAAGTTCGATTATTGAGCCAGATATGTTTAAGTGCGCGATTGGTGTTGTAGGTGTTTATGACCTGCCATTGATGTTTGAAGAAGGCGATGTAGCAGAGCGCAATTCTGGTCAAAGGTACTTAACGCAAGTATTGGGTACAGATGAAGCAAAGCTTAAAGCTTATTCGCCTTCTTATAATATCGACAAACTAAAAGCACCAGTGCTTATTGTACATGGTGGTGATGACGAGCGAGCACCGATTGAGCAGGCTGAATCTTTGGTTGATGCTTTGAAAAAAGCGAAGCATCCATATGAATACATGTTGTTAGAAAATGAAGGACATGGTTTTTATAAGCCGGAGCATAGAGCCAA
>NZ_JBWVBR010000051.1:0-723 GCF_056629255.1 Pseudoalteromonas sp. NFXS53
GGCATGACGTAACGTATGTGGCGATAATGGCGACGTTATGTTTGCCAAAATAGCATAGTGTTTGATTCTATGCCAAACGTCTCACTAATTTCTAGAGTATTAAACCCACAGAAAATATTTGTAAAACCCAAAATGTCACATAAGCTTCATATTTCCACAAACATTCATTTAAGAAGGAACTCTTATGAAATTTTTTGTTATACCACTCTTGTTGGTATTTTTAATGCCTCTAAGTTCAGAAGCTAAACCTAGCAATTTTTATGAAGCCGTTATTTGTGATGATTGCAGCTATGTTGAAGCTAAAAAGATAGCCCAGCGATTTAAATATCAACCTCAAATGCAATGTCGTAACGATGTAGGCAATAATTTTGAAGATATTGTGCATGAACAATGTTGGTCAACCCCAAAAAAGCTGGTCATTCACGATGTTCAACAAGATAAAACCTATGGTTTTAAAGTGGGTCATAATAATCAGGGCCAGCCTAGATATGATTTAACCCCATATGTTCAAGACCTAAACAATGTGCCAAATGAAATACGTACATTACTGACTAGTACGACCAATGGCTATAAAGTACTCACAAATGTGACCCGTAGTCTTAATCGTAACTTTAAAATCAATACGTACACCTCTTCTGCTAGCACATCTCAATCAATTCACCCCATTATTGATGAAAACTCAGTGGGAATAATGAGTAGCTGTGCCAACAGCCCTGAGATGAA
>NZ_JBWVBR010000052.1:0-688 GCF_056629255.1 Pseudoalteromonas sp. NFXS53
ACTCAAAATTGCAAAGAAGCGTTCGACTGGTGAATGACCTTTCTGGTCACAGCTTAAATTGAAAAACGAAAAGCCAAAACCAGCTTAAAACTTGATTGCACCACTGTACCTAAAAGCCAATTTGAAGAAAAGACTTGAAGCAAAAACCGTTTTAAAGACAGCGATTTAAAGTGACGCATAACGCCTTAATAAACGGCGAAAAATAGCAGGCTAAACTAAGCGACGAAGGAGCGCAAGCCTACTGTTTTGCGTCCATTGTTTAATTAATTTGTTAGGTTTTGTTGGCGAATTGTGTGACTTGTTTTTTGAGAGAGACCCAGTAAAGCAATATTGATAATTCTACTACAAAAGACAAGTACTCATGAATAATTGGCAAAACAAAGTAAGCAATACCTGCAATTACAGCTACTAAACGTCCATGAGCATAGTAGGCCACCCAAAAAACCAAAATAACAGCCAAAAAAGACACTAAACCGATGACCATAAAAATAACTGATAAAATAAACTGGCTTTTATCAGACAATTCAAAGGGAATGAACCCCAAAATAGGCAGTAATAGAAGTACTAAAACTATTCCAAAAATGTTCTTTTTTACGACATTCTTCATAAAAACCTAACGCTTAGCTAACAGGCAAAATTGAATAAGCTAAAATCGAGCGAAGCGACGAGCTTATTTAATTTTGTCCTA
>NZ_JBWVBR010000053.1:0-557 GCF_056629255.1 Pseudoalteromonas sp. NFXS53
CGCATAAATGCTTGGCTAAAATTAGCGACGAAGGAGCGCAAGCCAAGCGTTTTGCGTCCTTTTGAGTAACTTGTTAGTTGCCGTTTTTGCAGAGGTATTTTAGTAACTCTGTGTAATTCGCTAATACTAAATTTACGGCTTCATCCATATTGTAAGATTCATCATCAATCATTTCAGCATCGTGATAAATCCGATACAATTTTCCATTAGCGCCATCATTTATGTTTATAAAATATGGATCACCGGAACCAAGTGAGCAACTAGCTACAGGTATGTATCCAAATTTCTTTACTGCGATTCCAGGATAAAACTCGTTAGCTTCGTTGAGGATTTGATTTTCATCGAGTAGTTTAAGGTTACCACCATCTAACTCAGATAGATCAGCGGACTCTGGAATTTCACAGTATTTCCCCACTAATTCATTTTTAATTATGAAAGCTTTCCAATACTCCGGAATCAAAGCCAATCTCCCTAGGCAACTAACGCCCGATTAACGGGTAAAAAATTGTGGGCTAAAATTGAGCGAAGCGAATAGCCCGCAAGTTTTTTATCCCTGT
>NZ_JBWVBR010000054.1:0-507 GCF_056629255.1 Pseudoalteromonas sp. NFXS53
TATAAGTTAAAAGCTATAAGTTAAAAGCTATAAGTTAAAAGCTATAAGTTAAAAGCTATAAGTTAAAAGCTATAAGTAACCGAAGGAGTCGGTTTTGAATTTTGAAAATTTAGAAGTATGGAAACGTTCGGCAAGATTAAGCGCTGATATTTATAAAGCTACGGCTAAGCTAAAAGACTTTGGTTTTAGAGATCAACTTACACGATCTGGTTTATCTGTTCCAAGTAATATTGCTGAAGGCATGACCAGAGAAGGCGACAAAGAGAAACGTCGTTTTTTAGATATTGCTTACTCGTCTTTAGCTGAAGTCAGAACACAGATTTATATAGGTATAGATGTTGGTTATCTAGACTTTCAAAATGGTCAAAAGTGGATTGAAGAAACAAAACAGCTTTCTGCCATGTTGACATGTCTTAAAAGAAAGTTCTAACTTACCGCTTACCGCTTACCGCTTACCGCTTACCGCTTACCGCTTACCGCTTACCGCTTACCGCTTACCGCTTACCG
>NZ_JBWVBR010000055.1:0-500 GCF_056629255.1 Pseudoalteromonas sp. NFXS53
GTTTTACCGTGGTCAACGTGGCCGATTGTACCTACGTTTACGTGCGGTTTCGAACGTTCAAACTTTTCTTTTGCCATGACGGAACCTATAAGTAAGATTTATGTGTATCTAGATTACATATAAAAATAACCCGCAAAATGCAGATTAAGATTATTCTTCAATTATTAAGTATTTTTATGACAAGTCAAAGGAAGTATTTTGGAAGATTCTAGTACTGGTGCTGATAGGCAGATTTGAACTGCCGACCTCACCCTTACCAAGGGTGCGCTCTACCGACTGAGCTATATCAGCACACCAGAACTCTGGAGCGGGCAGCGGGAATCGAACCCGCATCATCAGCTTGGAAGGCTGAGGTAATAGCCATTATACGATGCCCGCTTTAGGAACCTGTTATTCAACTACCTCTAACCGTCAAGAATAAAGTGGTGGAGGGGGCTGGATTCGAACCAGCGAAGGCAGAGCCGTCAGATTTACAGTCTGATCCCTTTGGCCGCTCGGGA